>JBIIDD010000039.1:0-8092 GCA_044238565.1 Candidatus Nanopelagicales bacterium | reverse complement strand
GTCGTGCGCCGCGAGGACGCCATCATCGCCGTCATCGCACCGCCCCTGGCATTCTTCCTCGCCACGATCACCGCGGGACAACTCACGCTGCCACCCACGGGCGACCTACTCGTACGCGAGGCCTTCATGATCATCACCACGCTGGGAGCAAATGCCGCGTGGATCTTCGGGTCGACGATCGTCGCCCTGGTGATCGTGCTCGTGCGACGCAGGCGCTCGGCGCCGGCTACGCCGAGCCCGCAGCCTTGAGATCGCGACGCAACTCCGGCGGCAGCGCGAAGACCAGGGTCTCCTCGGCGGCCGTTACCTCTTCCACGTCGCCGAATCCCCGCTCACCAAGCCATGCGAGCACCCCATCGACGAGCACCTCGGGCACGGATGCACCGGAGGTGAGCCCCACGGTCGACACTCCATCGAGCCAGGCTTCGTCGAGCTCGTCCACGCCGTCGACGCGGTAGGAACTCGCTGCCCCCGACTCGAGCCCGACCTCGACCAGACGCACGCTGTTGGAAGAGTTGCCCGATCCCACGACGATGAGCAGATCGCACTGCTCGGCGATCTGCTTCACAGCGGCCTGACGATTCTGCGTGGCGTAGCAGATGTCATCGCTGGGCGGGCTCTGCAGATGGGGGAAGCGCTCCTGCAGCCGGTCGACCGTCTCCAGCGTCTCGTCGACCGACAGCGTCGTCTGCGACAGCCACACGAGCGGACGCTCCGGGTCCACGCTCACCAGTTCGGCGTCCGCGGGCGACTCGACCAGGGTCATGGCGTCGGGCGCCTCACCCATGGTGCCGACGACCTCCTCGTGGCCCTCGTGACCGATGAGCAGGATCTGCATGCCCTCAGCGGCGAAGCGCTTGGCCTCCAAGTGCACCTTGGTGACGAGCGGGCAGGTCGCATCGATCGTCTTCAGGTGCCGCTCCCCCGCCTCGGCGTGCACGGACGGCGCGACACCGTGAGCGGAGAAGACCACGGTCGACCCCTCGGGCACCTCATCGAGCTCCTCGACGAAGATCGCGCCGCGCTCCTCGAGCCGGTGAACGACGTACTTGTTGTGCACGATCTGCTTGCGCACATAGACGGGGGGGCCGTAGAGGTCGAGGGCCTTCTCCACCGTCACCACAGCGCGGTCGACGCCAGCGCAATAGCCGCGCGGAGCTGCGAGGAGGACTTTGCCGGGCATATCTCCATCGTATGGTGCGTGGGTCGCCCCGGCATCCGTGGCCGTAGCCTGCCCCCATGGCGCTAGAGACCTCGCCGGAGGCCCCCGCCCCCGTGCGTACCGTCTCGGGCCTGCTCGCCGACTGGATCGGGCGCCTGGGCGCGATCTGGATCGAGGGCCAGATCGCCCAGATCTCACGTCGGCCGGGCATGCGCACGCTGTGGATCACGCTGCGCGACACCGACGCCGACCTCTCGCTCAGTGTTGTCGCGGAGACAAGTGTTGTCGACGTGGTGACACCGCCACTGGCGGAGGGCCAGCGCGTCATCATCTACGGCCGACCCGAGTTCTACGCCGGACGCGGCTCACTACAGATCCGCGCACGCGAGATACGACCCGTGGGCCGCGGTGCGCTTCTCGAGGAGCTCGAGCGGCTGCGCGCGCTCTTCCAAGCTGAGGGCCTCTTCGCGCCCGAGCGCAAGCGCCCCCTGCCCTTCCTCCCCCGTCGTGTCGGACTCATCTCGGGCCGGGCGAGCGCCGCGCTGCGCGACGTCACCGTCAACGCGCGGCTGCGCTGGCCAGGCGTCGACTTCGTCATCCGCGAGGTGGCGGTCCAGGGGGCCACGGCGGTGCCGGCCATCGTCGAGGCCCTCGAGGATCTCAACGGGCAGACCGATGTGGAGGTCATCGTCATCGCCCGCGGCGGAGGCAGCGTCGAGGACCTGCTGCCCTTCAGCAATGAGCGCCTCATCCGCGCCGTGGTGGCCTCGCGTATCCCCGTCGTCACGGCAATCGGGCACGAGCAGGACGTCCCCCTCGTGGACCTCGTCGCAGACCTGCGCGCGTCGACACCCACTGATGCCGCCAAGAGGATCGTTCCCGACGTCATGGAGGAGTGGGAGCGCATTAGCCAGCAGCGGCAGCGCGCGCGCCGCATCGTCGAGCGCCGAATCGGCGCGGATGCAAGCGAAGTGACGAGAGCCGTGGCGACGGCACGACGCAGCGTGCAGCGCCGCATCGACCACGGCGGCGTCGATCTCGAGCACCTGCATGCGCGGCTGACGGCGCTCTCGCCCGCATCGACACTCGAGCGCGGGTACGCCGTCCTGCAGACGCGCGCGGGTGCGGTCGTCAGGGACCCCGGATCCCTCACCTCCGGTGAGCCGCTCGACGCCCGTGTCGCGCACGGGGCCTTCACCGTGCGAGTCGAGGACCTACCCTGATGGCCATGGCGGCAGCGAAGCGGAGCGGATCGGCGGCTGGCCGGACCACGCCCGACGGTGGAGAGGGCGCGGAGCCGGGGCCCACCCTGGGCTACGAGGACGCGCGCGCCGCCCTCGCCGAGGTGGTGGCTGCACTGGAATCCGGCGACGTCTCCCTCGAGGAGGCCCTGGCACTGTGGGAGCAGGGCGAGGAGTACGCGCGCATCTGCCAGGCATGGCTCGCCGGCGCACAGGAGCGGCTCAGCCGAGAGGAAGTCAGCCAGGAGGAGTCGGCACCGCCGTTGGACTGAGTCGCTCGGCCAGCAACTGCAGGGTGGGCCAGGGGGCGGTGCCCGACACCACCGTCGTCACTCCATCGTCGACGCGCACGAGCGCCCGCTGATCGACGGAGTCGTAGCGCAGCCAGCCTGACCACTCCCCCGCGGGCTCGGCCGCGCCCACCTGCTCGGCGACGTAGGACGCATCATCCGTCGCCGACTGGCCGATCTGCGCGTAGGCGTCCTCCGGGGTGACGTAGCCGACGTGCCACGCGGGATCCGGCTCCGATGACGGGGTGATCTCCCAGCGCGCACTCGTCGGCCGCCACGCGGTATCGAGATCAGCGGGGTAGAGCACCGGGTAGTCGGCCTGCGCCCGCGCGAGAGACAGGCTGGGCAGTGGATCGATCACGCGGACCGGATCGGGGGTGGGACGCCAGGTGATGATCATGATGACGGCGATGGCGGCCAACACCACGGCCAGCGAGAGCACCATGTCTCGGACCGTCTGCCGCAGCCGGGCGTTGGGGCGACCCGTGGGGCGCAACTCGCCCGGTTCGCCCGGAGCCACGGCATCACTCGACATGTGACCATCGTCCCTGATCACGGCGAGGCTCACACCTTGGCCGCCTCCCATGAGAGAGTCAGCCATGCGCGTCACGGAGGCTCCCGACCGCAACCTCGCACTCGAACTCGTCCGCGTGACCGAGGCCGCGGCCATGGCGGCGGCCCGATGGGTCGGGCGCGGCGACAAGAACGGTGCCGACGGAGCCGCGGTCAATGCCATGCGCCAGCTCATCGGCAGCGTCTCCATGGAGGGTGTCGTCGTCATCGGCGAGGGGGAGAAGGATGACGCGCCCATGCTCTTCAACGGCGAACGCGTCGGAGACGGCACCGGACCCCAGGTCGACGTCGCCGTCGATCCCATCGACGGCACGACGCTGTGCGCCAAGGGCATGTCCAACGCGATCTCGGTCCTCGCCGTCTCGGAGCGCGGATCGATGTACGACCCGAGTGCCGTCTTCTACATGCGCAAACTCGTGACCGGCCCCGAGGCCGCGGATGTCGTCGACATCACCGCCCCCTGCAGCGACAACCTCCACCGGGTGGCCAAGGCCAAGGGCATGACGGTGGGCGACCTGACGGTCTGCATCCTCGACCGGCCCCGACATGACGAGCTCGTGCGCGAGGTGCGCGAGGCCGGTGCCCGCATCAAGTTCATCTCCGATGGCGACGTCGCGGGCGCCATCATGGCCATGCGTCGCGGCACGGGCGTGGACCTGCTCATGGGCATCGGTGGCACTCCCGAGGGCATCATCACCGCCTGCGCCGTCAAGTGCCTCGGGGGCGTCATCCAAGGCCAGCTCTGGCCGCGCGACGACGACGAGCGCGCGCGGGCCATCGACGCAGGACACGACCTCGACCGTGTGCTCACCACCGACGATCTCGTCACGGGTGACAACGTCTTCTTCTGCGCCACCGGCATCACCGACGGAGAGCTCCTGCGCGGAGTGCACTACACCTCGCACGGCGTGCAGACCCACTCGATCGTCATGCGAAGCAAGAGCGGCACGATCCGCGAGGTCGCCAGCGAGCACCGACTGGAGAAGTTGGGGGCGTACGCCGTCGTCGATTTCAGTCGCGCGGATTAGACGACGAGTGCGGCATCGACCTCGGCGCGCGTCGGAGGCTGTGCACCCTCGCGCGAGCACGTGATCGCTGCGGCGGCGACCGCACGCTCCAGGATCTCGCGCACGGTGCCATCCGACAGGCCGGCGATGTCACCCTCGGCGCCGAGAGCGCCCGCGTCACCGAGCCCGACGAGCAGGCCGGCCGTGATGGTGTCGCCCGCGCCGACGGTGTCGGCGACCTCGACCGGGCGCCCGGGGACCTCGATGACCTCCCGACCCTGGCGCCACGCCGCCAAGCCGCGCGGTCCGCGCGTGAGGACCACCAGGCCGGGACCCAGCTCGATCCACCGCGCACAGACGGCCTCGGGCACCTCGCCGGGATAGAGGAAGGCGAGGTCCTCGTCGCTCACCTTCACCACGTGCGACAGTCCCACGAATTCCTCGACACGCTCGCGCATGACCTCGCGCGACACGGTGCCGGGTCGGGCATTGGGGTCGTAGCTCAGCGTCAGATCGCCCGCATCGTGTGCGGTGCGCCACGCGGCAAGCACGTCGTCCACGCCGGTCCCGAGCCAGCTCACCAGCGAGCCCGTGTGCCAGGCGGTCGCCCCCGCAGCTCGCGCAGCGGCGAGCGCCTCGGCGAGGTCGGACGCGTCCCACATGAGATCGGGGCTGCCCTGGTAGTAGAAGTAGTAGCTCACTGAGCCGTCCTCTTGGCGCGTGCACACCGCGAGCAGGCTCGGGCCCGTGCGGCGCAGCAAGGCAGCGGTCGACAGGCCGTTGTCGGAGATGGCGCGATCGAGCAGCGCGGCAAGACCGTCGTCGCCGGCACGTCCGAGCAGCACGGGCTCACCGCCCAGGCGGCGTACGCCGAGGGCGACATTGGCCGGGGAGCCGCCGGCGACCGCGCGGTAGGCCTGCGGATCCTCGCCGGGCACGAAGTCGACGATGCGCTCGCCAAGCACGGCGATCACGGGAGGCTTCACGGCGCCGAACCTACCGAAGCGCTGGCGGCCTAGGCTGGTCCCATGCCCGGATTCGCCTACGTCGACCCGCTGCCACTGGGACCCGACACCACGCCGTACCGGCTCATCACCACCGAGGGCGTGCGCACGGTGGAACTCGGCGATCGCACCTTCCTCGAGGTGGATCCCGAGGTGCTGCGGCTGCTCACCGTCGAGGCGATCCGCGACATCTCGCATCTGCTGCGCCCCGGGCACCTCGCGCAGCTGCGTGCGATCCTCGACGACCCCGAGGCGAGCGCCAACGACCGTTTCGTGGCACTGGACCTGCTCAAGAACGCGAATGTCTCGGCCGGCGGCGTGCTGCCCATGTGCCAGGACACGGGCACGGCGATCGTGGTGGGCAAGCGCGGCCAGCAGATCCTCACGCAGGGGCCCGACGAGGAAGCCATCAGCCGCGGTGTCTACGACGCTTTCGCCATGCTCAACCTCCGCTACTCGCAGATGGCTCCCCTCACCATGTGGGAGGAGCGCAACACCGGCACCAACCTCCCGGCACAGATCGAGGTCTACGCCGACACCAAGCCGGGCCATGAGCTTGCGTATGAGCTGCTCTACATGGCGAAGGGCGGCGGGTCAGCCAACAAGAGCTTCCTCTTCCAGGAGACCAAGGCCCTGCTCACGCCCACGCGCTTCCGGGAATTCCTCGACACCGCGCTGCGCTCACTCGGCACCGCGGCGTGCCCGCCGTACCACCTCGCCATCGTGGTGGGCGGCACGAGCGCGGAGTACGCCCTGAAGGTCGCGAAGTTGGCCAGCGCCCGCTACATCGACAGCCTCCCCGTGCACGGGAGCGTGGATGCCCACGGATTCCGCGATCTCGAGATGGAGGCGGAGGTCCTCGAACTCACCCGCGGCTTCGGCATCGGGGCGCAGTTCGGCGGCAAGTACTTCTGCCACGACGTGCGCGTCATTCGGCTTCCGCGCCACGGTGCCTCGCTGCCCGTGGCGATTGCAGTCTCCTGCTCCGCCGACCGTCAGGCCCTCGCGCGCATCACTCCCGAGGGCGCTTTCCTCGAGCAGCTTGAGAAGGACCCCGCGCAGTACCTCCCCGATGTCGAGCACGAGGACGACGGAGACGTCGTACGCATCGATCTCAACCAGCCCATGGACGACATCCGCCGGCAGCTCTCCGCGCTGCCGGTGAAGACGCGCGTCGCACTCACCGGGCCGCTCGTCGTGGCACGTGACATCGCACACGCGCGCATCAAGGAGATGCTCGATCGCGGTGAGCCGATGCCGCAGTACCTGCGCGACCACGCGGTCTACTACGCCGGCCCAGCCAAGACGCCCGAGGGCATGCCGTCAGGCTCCTTCGGCCCCACGACAGCGGGACGCATGGACGCCTACGTCGACCAGTTCCAGAAGGCCGGCGGGTCCTTCGTCATGCTCGCCAAGGGCAATCGCAGTCCTGCGGTGACCAAGGCGTGCCTGGACAACGGCGGGTTCTACCTCGGCTCGATCGGCGGCCCGGCGGCGATCCTCGCTCAGGACAACATCCGCTCGGTCGAGGTCATCGACTTCCCCGAACTCGGCATGGAGGCGGTGTGGAAGATCGACGTCGTCGACTTCCCGGCGTTCGTCGTGGTCGACGACAAGGGCAATGACTTCTTCGCCGACACGCTCAGGCCGGTCGCGCGCACGATCCAGGTGGGGCCGCCCGCCGATTCAGGCTGACGGCGGTCCGGCTAATACCAGCCGTTGGACTGCCAGAAGGCCCATGCCTTCGTCGGCGAGCCGTAGCGCTCCTTGATGTACGCCGCGCCGACCTTGATCTGGGCGAGCGGCGACTGCATGTACTCCTTGATGGAGTAGCCGCGACTGGCGATGAAGCCGCCATTCACCTGGCCCAGGCCGTACCACGGGCCGTTGGGGTGGTTGTTGATCACGGTGTGGCGCCAGTTGCTCTCCCGCCACCACATGGCCTTGAGCGCCCTGAACTCCGGGTAGCGCCAGCCGTGGCGCTCGCGGATGAACTCGCGCGCGAGGAGGAGGTTGTGCTCGGGGGTCCCGGCGCGGGGGGTGGACCTGTCGGCGCGGGGCGTGTCCGTCGACTGCGTGCCCCCGTCACCCTTGGCCCCGCGCTCGATCGGCGCGTAGTGGTAGCGGCTCGGGCTCGGCCAGCCACTCTCGGCGTTGGGCGTGTGATCGCAGTTCCAGCTCGCGCCCCACTGGCTCGACCAGTGGGACCAACCGCGGCCACCGTTGAACGTCGTCCAGAAGGCGGCGTCCTGCCAGAACCTGTTCCAGGTGTACATCGGCTTGCCCTCGAGGCGGTCCAGGGCGGCCAGGCCCGGGCGGCCGTAGAGGTCCTCGATCTCGGGGCGCATCGCACGAAGAGCGCCGGCCGCGAGGCTGTAGGAGAACTGGTAGGCCCCGATGTGGGCGCTGGAGCTTTCACCGTAGCGGCCGCCGCTCTCGCGCTGGATTACGCAGAGGCGGTACTGCTCGAAGCGCTTGTCGTAGTACTTGCCGGTGTAGGTGCTGAGGCGGTAGCCCACCATGTCGCGCGCCTCGGGGCTGGTCCACGGCGCATCGCCGAGGTCGGGGGCGTCGGGCACCCGGGGCGCCCGCTCGTTGGGCGGAGGCTCCTCGGCACTCGGGGCGGCACTCGGGGCGGCGAGGGCAGCCGGCGCGGAGAGGGCTGTCGGGACGCCCAGCATCGCGGTAGCAAGAGCCGCGGCGAGCACCCTTCGGGCAGATCTCGAGTTCGTCAGCACCGGTCTACCGTGCCCAACGAATCCGGAAATGTCACGCCGAGATAACGGTCAACCTGTGGATAACTTCTGGATAAATC
>JBIIDD010000038.1:0-8163 GCA_044238565.1 Candidatus Nanopelagicales bacterium | reverse complement strand
GGAGACATGGTGGTGAGCGGTACGCCGCTCCTGCGACTGCACGCCGAGGACGCCGAACGCATGGATGCAGCGCTGCCGCTGCTCGTGGATGCCGAGCCGGCAGTTGTGGTGTCGCCGGCAGGCACGGCGTACTCCCGCCTCCCGCTCGTGCTCGACATCATCGACTGAGACGGCGGATCGCTCACGTCACATGAGCGATTGCGCGTGTCGCGTGCGTCAATCCCCTCACGATCCGCCCCTGTGGTCTAACGCGCACATGGGGTGCGCGATGTCACCTGGTTGAGGAGCCTCGCCGTTCCTACCTTCGTCATTGCATGCGATTGCTGGATCTCGCCAGCGCATGACGAGGAGGGGAGCAGGAGTGGCGACTTCGGTGCAGGAGATCATCGAGGCGGATGTCCGCGAGGCTGTGCGTCGAGGCGGCCTCGACCCGCTGCGGGATCGGGATGCGGTCGCGGAGCTGGTGCGCACCGCTGTGAGCCAATTCGTCTCGCACGGCGAGATTCCGACGCAGTCGGATACGGAACTCGCCGCAGTCTCGCGTCGCGTCCTGGATGACGTGGCCGGCTTCGGTCCGCTGCAGCGCTTCTTCGATGACCCAGATGTCGAAGAGGTCTGGATCAATTCCCCAGGCAAGGTCTTCATTGCCCGTGGAGGCAGGAGCGAGCTCACGACCGCCGTGCTGACGGATACTCAGGTGCGCAGCCTCGTCGAGCGAATGCTCCAGTGGTCGGGGCGGCGCATCGATCTCAGCACGCCATTTGTCGACGCGATGCTCCCCGACGGGAGCCGTCTCCACGTCGCCATCCCGGACATCACGCGTGACCACTGGGCAGTCAACATTCGCCGCTTCGTTCATAGGCCCATGGACGTGCACCAACTCGTGCCCGGAGGCACCCTCTCGTCCGAGGCCGCCGACTTTCTCGAGGCGTGCATGGTGAGCGGGCTCAATGTGGTTGTGGCTGGGGGCACGCAAGCCGGCAAGACGACACTGCTCAACGCACTCCTCGGCTGCATCCCGTCGAGTGAGCGCATCGTGAGCTGCGAAGAGGTCTTCGAGATCCACCTGCCGCACCACCCCGATTGGGTGCCGATGCAGACCCGCGATGCGAGTCTCGAGGGCACGGGAGAGATCCCCCTGCGCAGGCTCGTCAAGGAGGCCCTGCGCATGAGGCCGTCACGGCTCATCGTGGGAGAGGTGCGCCAGGCTGAGGCCCTGGATCTCCTCATTGCGATGAACAGTGGGCTCCCCGCCGCCGCCACACTGCATGCGAATTCGGCACGTGAGGCTGTGACCAAGCTCTGCACGCTGCCACTTCTGGCGGGCAACAACATCGCTGCCGACTTCGTCGTACCCACTGTGGCTGGCTGTGTCGACATCGTTGTCCACACGGCGACGGGGCGAGATGGGCGGCGTCGGATCAGAGAGATTGCTGCTCTGCCAGGCAGAGTTGAAGCGGGTGTCGTCGAGATTGCCGATGTCTTCACACTTCGTGGTGCGCACCTGGTGCGCGGCACCGGATTCCCGCCGCACGAGGAGCGGTTCGAGGCCGCCGGCTACGACCTCGCGCAGTTGCTGCGCACCGCGAGGGCTGTCGCATGACCGGGGCGCTCATCGGCCTCGGGGTGGGTCTGGGTGCACTGCTCGTCCTTCTCGGTGTGATCCTGCCGCGGGTTGAGCGCGACGCGCGCGTGTCTCGTCTGCGCCGTCTGGTGGACCGCGCCGGACTCGAGCGAGTGGGTCCCAGCGGTGTCATCGGCGCCTGTGCCGGGCTCGCGCTGGTGACGGGCTTGATGGCCCTCGCCATCTCCGGAGTCGCGGTTGTCGGCTTGCTCGCTGCGCTCATGGCGGGCTATCTGCCGCTAGCCGTCCTCAAGCGGCGGGCGCTGGCGCGGAGCGTGGCTCTGCGCTCGGCCTGGCCTGACGCGGTCGACATGCTCGGGTCGGCGGTGCGCGCGGGAATGTCACTTCCCGAGGCGGTCATCGATCTGGGCATCCGAGGTCCCGAAGCGCTCCGTTCAGCGTTCCTTGCCTTCGCCGCGAACTACCGCGCGACGGGATCTTTCGCTTTGGCCCTGGACCAACTCAAGGATTCCCTGCGGGATCCGGTGGCAGATCGCGTCATCGTGTCCCTGGGCATCGCTCGAGAGGTGGGAGGCAGTGATCTCGGCCGTGTGCTCGCGACGTTGAGCGACTTCCTGCGCCAGGATGCGCGGGCGCGCGGTGAGATCGAGGCGCGACAGAGCTGGACCGTCAATGCTGCGCGCGTCGCTGTTGCCGCTCCTTGGATCACGCTGCTCCTGCTGTGCACGCGACCGGAGACGGTGGCGGCCTACTCGACCACGACGGGAGCCGCGATTCTGGTTGGGTCGGCTCTCCTCTCCGTGGTGGCGTACAAGGTGATGACAGCCATCGGTCGCCTGCCCGATGAGCCGAGGGTGCTCGCATGAGCGCCGCCGGAGCCCTCATCGGACTGGCTGTCGGCGCGGCCGTTGTGCTCATCGCAGCGGCGGTCCATGCGCATCGCCCCTTGCGTCTGGCAGACCGCCTCCGCGGGCCACGTCTTCCCTTGAAGGAGAGGGGGCCCCTTGACGTCTTGCGCCAGGTGCTGGGGTTACCACTCTTCCGACTCGTCAGCCGCGATGGTGCCGATCTTGATACGCGGCTGTGCCGTGCTGGCCGCGAGGGCGCTGCCGATGCCTACCGTCTCGAGCGACTCGTGTGGGGTGCCGCGGGCGCCGGCTTCGGTGCGCTTGCCGGCCTGCTCCTAGGTGTGCGCAACGGCTCCGTATCCGGGGGAGCCGTGACCGCCCTCGTCGTCGTTGGCTCGGTGGGCGGATGGCTGGCGCACGATCGTGCCCTGGCCAAGGCGACCAAGTCCCGCGCAACCCGCATGTCGGAGCAGTTGCCGACGGTCGCTGAGCTCGTCGCCTTTGCCGTTGCTGCGGGAGAGGGGCCGCTCGCTGCTCTCGATCGCGTCGCGGCGACGGTCCGCGGAGATCTGGCGACGGAGTTCGGTGTCGCGGTACGTCGGGTCCGGGGCGGAGTGGCCTTTCCCGTCGCTCTGCGCGACATGTCCGACGCGGTGCCCAGTCTCGAGGCTTCGCGCTTCGCCGACGGCATTGCCGTCGCAACCGAGCGCGGTACCCCCATGGCTGAGGTCCTGCGTGCTCAAGCTGCTGACGCGCGTGCTGCAGGCCGACGGCGACTGCTGGAGAAGGCCGGGCGCAAGGAAGTGCTCATGCTCGTGCCGGTCGTCTTCTTCATCCTGCCCATCGTGGTCGTCATTGCCCTTTATCCGGGCTTGCACGGACTGCAGCTCACGGTCTCGTAATTCCGTCCTAACCAACGCACCTCAAGGTCGAAACACATCACAAGAAGGAGAAAGAGATGTCTCGTATTCACACCACCGTTGCGCGCTTCATCGCGCGAATCACTGCCAGTGACAGGGGCGACGTGCCCGGCTGGGTACTCGTGGCCGTCATGACCGCGGGACTCGTCACGGCCCTTTGGCTCGTTGCGGACGATGCCCTCACCAGCGTCCTCGATCGCGCCATCAACAGCGTGTCAGGGCCGTGAGTCCTCGCACCCGTCTCCGGGAGGACCGCGGGAGTGCCGTGGTGGAGTTTGCGCTCGTGACACCGCTGCTCCTACTCGTCGCGCTCGCGGTCCTCCAGGTCATCCTCGCCTTGCACGTGCGCTCGACGCTCACCGCAGCTGCGGCTGAGGGCGCTCGAGCGGGTGCGCTTGCCGGTGCAGGGATGGCGATCGCGGAGTCGCGCACACGTGACGTGCTCGCTGACGCCCTCGGTGGGGACGCGGCGCAGGACATCGTGGCGTCGCGCACGCGACTCGAGGGAGTCGAGGTGGTGCGCGTGAGTATCACGGCTCGCCTGCCCCTCCTCGGCACCCTCGGGCCGACGGCGCTGACGGTGGAGGGTCACGCGGTGGCGGAGCAGCCATGAGGGAGCGACTTCATCGCAGACTCCGGGCAGACGATGGCGCCGCCGTCGTCGAGTTCATCGTCCTGGTGGTGCTCGTCATCGTCCCCATCGCCTACGCCGTGATCGCTGCCATGAGCGTCCAGTCGGCCGCCTACGCCGTGACGCAGGCGGCGCGCGAGTCCGCGCGGGCATTCACTCAGGCCGACAGCCTTGCGGAGGCGCGCTCATCTGCTCGCGTGGCGACTCGTGTGGCCCTCGCTGACCAGGGAGTTCCCTTGCGGGGCGACGAGTTGCGCATCGAGTGCGAGGGCGCCTGCCTGGCGCCGGGCACCGCGATCCGTGTGAACGTCAGCACACGCGTGCGATTGCCTTTCCTTCCCGACTCCCTCGCGGACTCGACCCTGGGAGCGGTGCCGGTGAGTGCTGAGCACCTTGCCGTCATCGATGACTACCGGGACTCGCCATGAGTCGTCGCGGGCGAGATGACGGCAGCATCCTCGTGCTCAGTCTGGGATTCATCGTCATCTGCATCCTGGCGTTGGCAGTCGTGGTCGACGCATCCACGGTGTTCCTGGCGCGCCGTGCCCTCCAGGCGCAAGCCGATGCAGCTGCGCTCGCGGGCGCCCAGGCGATCGATGTCGATGCGTACTACTCCGGTGGCGCCGACGCCCGCATCCGGCTCGACCCCGCGGGGATTCGAGGCGCCGTCGAGCGGCATGTCCGCCGCGCCCCCGGGGATGGTCGCCTCACCTCGGTGTCGCTGCGCAACGACATCGTCCTCGTCGCCATGACCGACCGCGTGCGACCGCCCTTCTCGGGGTGGCTCACGCCATCGGGTGCCTACGACCTCGCGGTCGAGGCTGGAGCCGTGCTCAGCTATCGTCCGAGCCGCTGACGATCGCGCGACGAAGGAGTCCCATGGCCGAGATCATCGAAGCCCCCGTGCGCATCCCCGTGCCGGGCGGCAAGACCATCGATGAGTACGTCGGCCACGTCGCCTCAGGCGACGCGGCGGTCTCGGTTGCGCACATGCGTGCGCCCGCCGGATGGGATGAGCCCTTCCAGGCACCTGACTTCGACGAGTTCACCATCGTCCTCGAGGGGGCCCTCCACATCGATACGCCCGAGGGGGAGATTCGCGTGGCGGCAGGGCAGGCCGTCATCACCCGCGCGGGCGAGCGCATCCGCTATCGCACGCCCGAGGGCGCGGCGTACATCGCTGTCTGCCTGCCCGCCTTCACCCCGGAGACGGCCCACCGCGAGGAGTGATCCGGCGGGTACGACGTAGGCTTGCGTGCCGTGGCTATCCCTGACATCAACGACACGCTCGCCAGCCTGGAGCAGACGCTCGCCGGTATCGAGCAGGTCCTTGACGTCCCAGCGCTGAAGGCCAAGGCGGCCGACCTCGAGGCCGAGGCCTCGGCTCCGGATCTGTGGGACGACCAGGCCAACGCCCAGCGCATCACGTCGCAGCTCTCCTTGGCCCAGGGAGATATCCGTCGCATCGAGGGCTTGCGCCGTCGACTCGACGACCTCGTCGTCCTCGTCGAACTGGCTGAGAGCGAGGACGACGCCGACTCCTGGGCCGAGGCGGAGCGCGAACTCGATGGCCTGCGCCGTGACATCTCCGAGATGGAGGTGCGCACGCTGCTGTCGGGCGAGTACGACGCTCGCGAGGCACTCATCACGATTCGATCCGAGGCGGGTGGCGTCGACGCGGCCGACTGGGCCGAGATGCTGCTGCGGCTCTACACCCGCTACTGCGAGCGACACGGATGGCCATTCGAGGTCTACGACACGTCGTACGCCGAAGAGGCCGGCATCAAGTCCGCCACCTTTGCCGTCAAGGCGCCGTACGCCTACGGCACGCTCTCGATCGAGCAGGGCACGCACCGCCTCGTGCGCATCTCGCCTTTCGACAATCAGGGGCGTCGGCAGACATCGTTCGCCGCCGTCGAGGTGACGCCCGTGATCGAGCAGACCGACCACGTTGAGATCCCCGACGATGAGATCCGGATCGACGTCTACCGCTCGAGCGGGCCTGGAGGTCAGGGCGTCAACACGACCGACTCGGCTGTGCGCATCACCCACCTACCCAGCGGCATCGTGGTCTCCTGCCAGAACGAGCGCTCCCAGCTGCAGAACCGCGCCACGGCCATGGCTGTGCTGCAGTCGAAACTCCTGCAGAAGCAGCGGGAGGAGGAGAGGGCCAAGATGGATGCGCTCAAGGGCGACTCTGCCGGCTCGTGGGGGACCCAGATGCGCTCCTATGTCCTGCACCCCTATCAGATGGTGAAGGATCTGCGCACCGAGCACGAGACCGGCAACACTTCCGCGGTCCTCGACGGCGAGATCGATGATTTCATCGAGTCGGGAATCCGGTGGCGTCGCCAACGTGAGATGGCTTCCTGAGATAGCCTGCGCGCATGTCCTACTCGGTAGAGCCGGAGTCCCGGTCCTGGACGACCACGAAGGTGGTCTCCGTCGTCGTTGCGATCCTCACCGCGGGTTACATGCTCCCTTGGTGCATCGCCGCGGTCCGTGACGTGCCCCACTGGGCCGTCTTCTGGGTCAACCTCCTGCTGGGGTGGACCATCATCGGCTGGATCGTCGCGTTGATCATGGCGCTCCGCGCTCAGCGCGTCACGATCGTCCCCCGCTAGGGCCTCGGGGCCTTCCTCAGAGCCCACGCCGAGGGCTCGCCGTGGGCTCCCCGTGGATGCTGGCTCGGCTCGCCCCACCGCCTACACTCATCGGGTGATCCTGTTCGAGAACGTCACCAAGCTCTACCCCACCCAGGCCCGTCCGGCTCTGGAGGGCGTGTCCCTTGAGGTCGAGAAGGGGGAGTTCGTCTTCCTCGTGGGCGCCTCGGGCTCGGGCAAGTCGACGTTCCTCAGGCTCGTCCTCAAGGAGGAGACCCCCACCGAGGGTCGCGTCTGGGTGGCCGGCAAGGACCTCAACAGGCTTTCCAACTGGAAGGTTCCTCAGCTGCGTCGTCGGATCGGCACCGTCTTCCAGGACTTCCGCCTGCTCCCCAACAAGACGGTCTTCGACAACGTCGCGTTCGCCCTCGAGGTCATCGGCAAATCGCGCAGCCAGGTGCAGCGCATCGTCCCCGAGGTGCTGGAGCTCGTCGGCCTCGAGGGCAAGGAGCAGCGCATGCCCGATGAGCTGTCGGGTGGCGAGCAGCAGCGCGTTGCCGTGGCGCGCGCCTTCGTCAACAAGCCCGCCATCCTCATCGCCGACGAGCCCACGGGCAACCTCGACCCGGCGACGTCCGAGGGCATCATGAAGCTCCTCGAGCGCATCAACCGCACGGGCACCACGGTCGTCATGGCGACCCACGACGCGGCCATCGTCGACCAGATGCGCAAGCGCGTCATCGAGCTCGAGCAAGGCCACCTCGTGCGCGACCAGTCCCGTGGCGTCTACGGATACTCGAGGTAGGCATGCGCGCTCGATTCGTCCTCAGCGAGGTCGGCAACGGCCTGCGCCGCAACCTCACGATGACCATCGCGGTCATCATCACGGTCGGCGTCTCGCTTGCCCTCTTCGGCGTAGCCCTGCTCGTGCGTGCACAGGTCGACACCATGAAGGACTTCTGGTTCGACAAGGTCGAGGTGTCCATCTTCCTGTGCAATGACAACTCCGAGACTGCCTCGTGCGCCGGTGGCAAGGTCACCGACGCTCAGAAGGAGCAGATCGAGGCCGACCTCGAGTCCCTCCAGCCCCTCGTGCAGGAGATCTACTTCGAGACACAGCAGGAGGCGTACGACCGCTTCATCGTGCAGTACCGCAATTCGCCAATCGTCGACAGCGTCACCGTCGATGCGCTGCCCGAGTCCTTCCGCGTGAAGCTCTCCGACCCCACGAAGTACGACATCGTGGCCTCCGCTTTCGAGGGGCGACCGGGAGTCGAGCAGGTCAATGACCAGCGACAGTTCCTCGAGCGGTTCTTCCAACTGCTGGGTGGTTTGCAGGCCATCGCGCTCGTCATCGCCATCGCCATGCTCATCGTCACCGTGCTGCTCATCGTCAACACCATGCGCATCGCGGCGTTCAGCAGGCGACGTGAGACGGGCATCATGCGTCTCGTCGGCGCCTCCAACTTCTATATCCAGTTGCCCTTCCTTCTCGAAGCGGCCATCGCCGCCGCCATTGGCGCGACACTGGCCACCGGCGGACTGATCCTGGTCAAGGCCTTCGTCGTCGACCGCG
>JBIIDD010000037.1:0-8221 GCA_044238565.1 Candidatus Nanopelagicales bacterium | reverse complement strand
TCTGCCAAGAAGGCTGCGTCGGAGGAGAAGCCGGCGAAGAAGGCTGCTGCCAAGAAGGCTGCGTCTGAGGAGAAGCCGGCGAAGAAGGCTGCTGCCAAGAAGGCTGCGTCCGAGGAGAAGCCGGCGAAGAAGGCTGCTGCCAAGAAGGCTGCGTCCGAGGAGAAGCCGGCGAAGAAGGCAGCTGCTGCAACGGCCGTCCCGCTCTTCCAGCCCCCTGACCCCGCTGCTGCCACAGCAGCGACCAAGGAGCGCCGGGGCCGGCAGGCAGCAGCCAAGGATGCCGACGAGACCCATGAGGGCGAGGAGGGCGGCTCGCGTCGCCGTCGTCGCCGCGGGGGTCGCGGGAGGCGCCCAGCGGGTGAGTCCGACGGTGCGGAGTCGACGTCGGGCACCGGTCCTGAGTCCGACGGCC
Organism: Candidatus Nanopelagicales bacterium; assembly: GCA_044238565.1. Taxonomy (GTDB): domain Bacteria; phylum Actinomycetota; class Actinomycetes; order S36-B12; family S36-B12; genus Mxb001. The sequence continues at coordinate 7,809 of JBIIDD010000037.1, read as the reverse complement.
CCTCGGATGCCGATGAGGGTGACGGCCGCGGCTCGTCGACCCGTCGTCGTCGCCGCCGTCGTCGTCGCGGACAGGACGCAGGCCTCGATCCCGAAGATCCCGAGCGCACGACCGTCCACGTCCGCGAGCCTCGCTCGCGGGGCGATGAGGCCACTGCCCTCAAGGGCTCGGTGCGGCTCGAGGCCAAGCGTCAGCGCCGCCGCGAGGGTCGCGATGCCGGACGCCGACGTGCGCCGATTCTCACCGAGGCGGAGTTCCTCGCTCGTCGTGAGTCGGTCGACCGCGTCATGGTCGTGCGCCAGGCCGAGGGCCGCACTCAGATCGCCGTCCTCGAAGACGGCGTACTCGTCGAGCACTATGTCGATCGCGGCAGTTCCAATTCCATGGTGGGCAACGTCTACCTCGGTCGTGTGCAAAACGTCCTGCCGTCGATGGAGGCCGCCTTCGTCGACATCGGCCGCGGTCGCAATGCCGTGCTCTACGCCGGCGAGGTCAACTGGGACGCCGCCGGCCTCGAGGGCCAGCCGCGACGTATCGAGATGGCACTGAAGTCCGGCGATCCCGTCCTCGTGCAGGTCACGAAGGATCCCATCGGGCAGAAGGGCGCACGGCTCACGAGCCAGGTCTCCCTGCCGGGTCGCTACCTCGTCTACGTGCCGGACGGCTCCATGACCGGCATCTCGCGCAAGCTCCCCGACACCGAGCGCACGCGCCTGAAGTCGATCCTCAAGAAGGTCATGCCCGAGGGTGCGGGTGTCATCGTGCGCACGGCAGCCGAGGGCGCGAGCGAGGAGGAGCTCACCCGCGACGTGCAGCGGCTCCAGGCGCAGTGGGAGGAGATCGAGCAGGCGGCAGCCAAGGCCCAGCCGCCGGCTCAGCTCAGTGCCGAGCCCGATCTTGCCGTCAAGGTGATCCGCGATGTCTTCAACGAGGACTTCGCCAAGCTCGTCGTCTCCGGCGCCGACGTGACGAAGGACGTCCGCGCCTACGTCGATGCTGATGCGCCCGACCTCGCCGAGCGCGTCGAGTCCTGGGCCGACACCAAGGACGTCTTCGCGGCGTACCGCGTGGAGGAGCAGCTCACCAAGGCACTTGATCGCAAGGTGTGGCTGCCCTCTGGCGGCTCCCTCGTCATCGACCGCACCGAGGCCATGACGGTCATCGACGTCAACACCGGAAAGTTCGTCGGTCAGGGCGGCAATCTCGAGGAGACCGTCACCAAGAACAACCTCGAGGCGGCCGAGGAGATCGTGCGCCAGCTGCGGCTGCGTGACATCGGCGGCATCATCGTCGTCGACTTCATCGACATGGTGCTGGAGTCCAACCGCGATCTCGTCCTGCGCCGCCTTGTTGAGTGCCTCGGCCGCGACCGCACCAAGCACCAGGTTGCCGAGGTCACCTCGCTCGGCCTGGTGCAGATGACTCGCAAGCGCATCGGCCAGGGCCTGCTCGAGGTCTTCTCCACCACGTGCGACTCCTGTGGCGGCCGCGGCCACCACGTCTCGCTGCACCTGCCCGAGGCCGAGGCCAAGCCCGTCATCGCCAAGGCGGGCAAGCGCAAGGGCAAGGGAGTGGATCCCGCCGATGTCATCGCCAAGTCCCTGGGGGCCTCCCCCGAGGACGAGGCCGCAGAGGCCGCCGAGGTCTGACCCGACCGTCCCTGGGCGGTGCGACCCGGATTGGCCCCTGGAGGGGCCCGTCGGGTAGCCTTGCCCCTCGGCGCTGCGGCGCCCCCCGGCCCATCTGGGCCGACCACCCCGAGGAGCACCACGTGTACGCCATCGTCCGCGCCGGAGGCCGGCAGGAGAAGGTCGCCGTCGGCGACGTCGTCGTCATGGACCGCGTCGAGGCCGAGCCTGGCGCCACCGTGACCCTCACCGCCCTCATGCTCGTCGACGATGGCGCCGTGACGACCGACCCCACCAAGCTCGCGGGCGTCTCGGTCAAGGCAGAGGTCGTCGGCCACGAGCGCGGCCCCAAGATCCGCATCCTCCGCTACAAGAACAAGACCGGCTACCGTCGTCGTCAGGGCCATCGTCAGGACCTCACGCGCGTCAAGGTCACCGACATCACGAAGGCGAAGGCGTGACCCATGGCTCATAAGAAGGGCGCATCCAGCTCCAAGAACGGCCGCGACTCCAATGCCCAGCGGCTCGGTGTGAAGCGCTTCGGTGGTCAGGCCGTCAATGCCGGTGAGATCATCGTCCGCCAGCGCGGCACCCACTTCCACCCCGGCTTCAACGTCGGTCGTGGCAAGGACGACACCCTCTTCGCCCTGAGTGCCGGCCGAGTTGAGTTCGGTACCTTCCGCGGGCGCCGCGTCGTCAACATCGTCGTCGACGCCTGACGCTTCGCGGTCCCTAGACCGCATCGAAAGGCCTGCGCGATGACCACCTTCGTCGACCGGGTCGACCTGCATGCCACTGCCGGTGACGGCGGTCACGGCTGCGCCTCGGTGCATCGAGAGAAATTCAAGCCCCTCGGCGGTCCCGACGGGGGCAATGGCGGGCGTGGCGGCAACGTCGTCCTCGTCGTGGACCCCAGCGTCACCACCCTCATCGGCTTCCACCACAGGCCCCATCAGCGCGCCACGAGCGGTAAGCCGGGGCAGGGCTCGAATCGCAATGGTGCTGACGGCGACGACGTCATCCTTTCCGTGCCCGACGGCACGGTCGTGCTCAGTGGCGACGGCGAGATCCTCGCTGACCTCACCGGCAACGGCACGACGTACGTCGTCGCCCGCGGCGGGCGCGGTGGCCTCGGCAACGCCGCCCTCGCATCCCAGCGACGCAAGGCGCCGGGCTTCGCACTCAAGGGCGAGCCGGGGGAGCACCACGACGTCGTCCTCGAACTCAAGTCCGTCGCCGACGTGGCGCTCGTCGGCTATCCCAGTGCGGGCAAGTCCAGCCTCATCGCGGCGCTGTCGCAGGCCAGGCCCAAGATCGCGGACTATCCCTTCACCACGCTCGTGCCCAACCTCGGCGTCGTCACGGCGGGCGATGTGACCTACACGATCGCCGACGTCCCCGGGCTCATCCCCGGTGCAAGTGAAGGCAAGGGCCTGGGCCTGGAGTTCCTGCGCCACATCGAACGCTGCTCGGTGATCGTGCATGTCATCGACGCGGCATCCCTGGAGTCCGATCGAGAACCCCTCGCCGATCTCGACATCATCGAGGCCGAGCTGGCGGCGTACGGCGGGCTTGCCGATCGGCCCCGTCTCGTCGCCCTCAACAAGATCGACCTGCCCGATGGCCGTCTCGTCGCCGACATGGTGGCGCCGCTGCTGGCCGAGCGTGGGCTTCCCGCCTTCGAGGTCTCCGCCGTGAGTCACGAGGGCCTGCGCGAGCTCTCCTTCGCCATGGCTGCGCTCGTCGCCGAGCACCGGGTGGCGACCGCCGACCTCACACCCACCCGCATCATCATCACGCCACCTGCGGTCGATGACACCGGCTTCGAGGTGCGTCGCGAGACTCATCCCGAGACCGGAGAGCCGATGTATCGCGTCACCGGCGTGCGACCCGAGCGGTGGGTCCGACAGACCGACTTCGCCAACGAGGAGGCCGTCGGCTACCTCGCCGACCGCCTCGCCCGCCTGGGTGTCGAGGAGCAACTCCTCGCGCAGGGGGCTGCACCCGGCAGCACTGTCGTCATCGGGCCCGGCGATGATGCCGTGGTGTTCGACTGGGAGCCGACCATCACCGCGGGCGGTCCGACAGCGACAGGTCCGCGCGGCACCGATCGGCGCCTGGAGGACTGGTGAGTCCCCGTGCGTCGCGCTCCGCCGTCGCCGAGGCACGTCGCGTCGTCATCAAGGTGGGTTCGTCGTCACTGACGCAGCCGGGCGGCGGAGTCGACGTCGAGCGCATCACGCAGCTCGTCGATGTCGTGGCTGACCGGGTTGCCGCCGGCAGCCAGGTGATCCTCGTCTCCAGTGGCGCGATCGCCACAGGATTCCCCATCCTCGGCCTGAGCCGTCGGCCGCGCGACCTTGCGACGCAGCAGGCCTCGGCCAGTGTCGGTCAGGGAGTTCTCCTCGCTCAGTACTCCCTTGCCTTCTCAGCGCGCGATATCACCGTCGGCCAGGTGCTGCTCACAGCAGATGACATGACGCGCCGCACCCACTACCGCAATGCCCAGCGCACCCTGGACAGGCTCATCGAGATGGGTGTGGTGCCCATCGTCAACGAAAACGACACGGTTGCCACCGATGAGATCCGCCTCGGCGACAACGATCGCCTTGCCGCCCTGGTCGCGCACCTGGTCCGTGCAGATGCGCTCGTGCTGCTCTCCGATGTCGACGGGCTCTACGACGGTCCTCCGGGCAAGGGCGATGCCCAGCTCATCCCGGAAGTGCGCGATATGGCCGAGCTGTCCGATGTGTCCATTGGGGGCGTGGGATCCGGCGTCGGCCTCGGCGGGATGGCGACCAAGGTCGAAGCGGCCCGAATCGCAACAGCCGCCGGCGTCCCCGTGGTGCTGGCGCACGCGCGTGCGGCTCGTGAGGCTCTCGCTGGCCAGGACACAGGCACTGTCTTCCTTCCCACGGGTCGCCGCACCCCCACGCGCCTCCTGTGGCTCGGACATGCCAGCACGCCCCAGGGGCGACTCCATCTCGATGAGGGGGCCGTGCGCGCGGTGACGGTGCGCCGCACATCGCTGCTTCCCGCAGGTGTCACGCGGGTGGAGGGCGAGTTCACAGCAGGTGACCCTGTGGATCTTCTCGACCAAAACGGCCACACGATCGCTCGCGGACTGGTCAACTACGACTCAGCGGAACTCCCCGGGCTCCTCGGCCGGTCCACTCGGGATCTTGCTCGAGAGCGCGGACCTGAGTACGAGCGCGAAGTCATCCACCGCGATGACATCGTCGTCCTCTCCGGAGCGCCGCAGGACTGACACCGGATGCACGGGAGGAGGCGCACATGGCGACCCCGGATCCCGAGATCTCGACGTCCCTGTGGTTCGTCACCGTCACCGTTGCGGGTGATGTCGTAGATGCCCATGCCATCCGATCAGGGCTGGAACGCCTCTCGCATGAGCACCCCTTCCTGCTGTCGGGGCGCTACGCCGACGATCGGGCGGAGGTGCGCTATTGGGAGGAGGCACCCGACGCCCGGGCCGTCCTCGAGCTCGCGGTCGACCTGTGGCACGAGCACCGCGCATCGGCGGGCCTGCCCGACTGGGATGTCGTCGGCGTGGAGGTGATCGACCGCGAGACCTTCCACCGGCGCGGTCGCCACCTCGGACACGGCCCCGGTCTCATCGCCGCGGGCGGGGTGTCGCCGCTCTAGCGGCGGCGTACGCTGAGTGACATGTCCGACGACCGCGCCGACATCCTCGCCTGCGCCCAGCGCGCCCGTGAGGCCGCTACGGTCCTGCGCGGTGTGACACGCGAGCGCAAGGATGCCGCTCTGCGGGCCTGTGCCAGCGCCCTTCGCGCGGAGACCCCGCGCATCGTCGAGGTCAATGCCCGCGACACCGAGCGGGCGCGCGAGTCGGGCACGAGCCCGGCGCTCATCGACCGCCTCACTCTCGACGCCCCCCGCATCGATGCCATCGCGACCGCGCTCGAGGAGGTCGCCGACCTTCCTGACCCCGTCGGTGATGTCGTGCGCGGCTACACCCTGCCCAACGGCCTGCAGGTGCGCCAGGTCCGTGTGCCCATGGGCGTCGTGGGCATCATCTACGAGGCGCGCCCCAACGTCACCGTGGATGCCGCCGGCCTGTGCCTGAAGAGCGGCAACGCCGCTCTGCTGCGTGGCTCGTCGTCTGCGCAGGCGACCAACGAGGTGCTCGTCGATGTCCTGCGCGGTGCACTGGTGGCGAGCGGGCTACCCGCCGATGCCGTGCAACTCGTGCCGGGCACATCGCATGAGTCCGTGAAGCACCTCATGACCGCACGGGGCCTTGTCGATGTGCTCATTCCGCGCGGGGGAGAGGGTCTCATCCGCAGCGTCGTCGAGGGATCGACCGTGCCTGTCATCGAGACCGGTGTGGGCAACTGCCACGTCTACGTCGACGAGCACGCCGACGTGGACATGGCCGTGCGCCTGCTGCTCAACTCCAAGGCCCAGCGCGTGAGCGTCTGCAATGCGGCCGAGACGCTGCTCGTGCACAGAGCCATTGCCGATCGCTTCCTGCCCGCCGCCATGGCGGCACTGCGCGAGGCCTCGGTGACGGTGCACGGCGACGCCGCGATGATCGCCCAGGCTGAAGCCGCCGGCACCTCATGCGCCCCCGTCACTGACGAGGACTGGGCGGCGGAGTACTACTCGCTCGATATCGCCGCCGGCGTCGTGGACAGCCTCGACGATGCCCTGGAGCACATCCGTCGGTGGTCCTCCGGTCACACCGAGCTCATCGTCACCGACTCCCAGTCCGCGGCCCAGGCCTTCATCGCCGGAGTCGATGCGGCGGCCGTCATGGTCAATGCCTCGACGCGGTTCACCGATGGCGGGGAGTTCGGCTTCGGCGCTGAGATCGGGATCTCCACCCAGAAGCTGCACGCTCGGGGGCCCATGGGCCTGCCCGAACTCACGACGACGACGTACATCGTCATGGGCGAGGGGCACGTGCGCGGCTAGTCCGTGCGCGGCTAGCACGTCCTCAGCGGCTAGACCCCTTCCCTCTTCCCGGGCCAGGCAACTCCCTTTGCGCCGAGTGTGCAGTTGTGGAGTCAACGGCCCCCATGGGCCGACGCAACAACTGCACACTCGGCATGGTGGTGGGGGGAGTGGGCGCTAGGCTGGGGAGACGTTCGGGACTCCGGTCCCCCGAGGGAGGAGTGCCATGAGCTCGCTCGCCACCGCTGTCTGGGCCTCGGCCGAGGGTGCCGAGGGTGGTCTCGTCTCCCCCTACGTCTTCGGGGGCGTGTCGCTCGCAATCCTCGTGGGCCTGCTGATCGTGACCATGCTCATCAACGTCGACCGCTGACGCCCGGCTCCTCAGGAGTGACATGCGCATCGGGGTGATGGGCGGCACCTTCGACCCGATCCATATCGGCCACCTGGTCGCCGCATCCGAGGTCGCGCGCCGCTTCACGCTCGACCGCGTGGTCTTCGTCCCGACCGGCCAGCCCTGGCAGAAGTCCGACCGCCGGGTGTCCCCGCCCGAGGATCGCTATCTCATGACCGTCATCGCCACCGCGGCCGACGAGCGCTTCAGCGTCTCGCGCGTGGACGTCGACCGAGACGGCCCGACGTACACCGTCGACACCCTCCGTGACATGCGAGCGGAGTTCGGCGAGGAGCATGACTACTCCTTCATCACTGGCGCTGACGCGCTCGGCGAGATCCTGTCGTGGCGCGAGCCGGAGGAGGTCCTGCGCCTGGCGCACCTCGTGGGCGTCACGCGCCCGGGGCACGTGCTCGCCGATCCTGGTCTGGCCCCGGGGCGTGTGACACTGCTGGAGATCCCCGCACTTGCCATCTCGTCGAGCGACATCCGTGCCCGTGTCTCGCACGGCGACCCCATCCGCTATCTCGTCACACCCGGCGTCGAGGCCTACATCTCCAAGGTGGGGTTGTACGCCGGATGAGCGTGGCCCGGCGAGTCGCTCTCGTCGCCGTCGGGGCCCTGGCGATCGTCCTCGGCCTGGGCCTCGTCGCTCTCGTGCGTTCGGAGGGTGTGCCCACACCTGATCCGACGCCGACGCAGATGCAGGTCGAGGAGACGCTGCTGCTGCAGGTCCTGGATGGTGACGGATACGCGAGGGGCAACGTCGTGATCGGCATCGAGCCCCCGGCGACCGACCCGCTCACGGTCTTCCTCGCGGTGCCGGCGAGCCTGCTCGTGGCCGAGGGGGACGAC
>JBIIDD010000036.1:0-8284 GCA_044238565.1 Candidatus Nanopelagicales bacterium | reverse complement strand
CCATCGTGACGTTGACCGCGGCGCCGATCGTGGCCACGAGCGGGTAGATCCCGGCGATGCGGGCTCCCGCGACGTAGAGGGGCAGGGGTGGGCCCGGGACGTTGCTTGTCGTGACGTCGCTCGCGAGCGCAGCCTGAGCAAGCACCGGCACTGGCACGAGCCAACTGATCTCCGCGAGCGGATCCGCGAAGCGCAGCGCTGGCTCATGGCGCCACCGCGCCACGGCCTCGTGAGCGGCCTGCATCCGCTCGTCCACCGTGAGCCCCGCGACGGGTAGCGCGATACGCGCGATCGTCACGGCGTTGGACGCCTGCGCTGAGGTATCCCCCGCATCCCCGCGCAGGCTGATCGGCACGTTGAAGCGGAGTTCATCGGCCACGCTCCCCCGACGCACGTGGTAGCGCTCGAGGCCGAGGCCGACTGCGGCCATGAAGGCATCGTTGACACTGCAGTCCCGCTGCTTGGCCGCCCCGCGCAGGCTCGTGAAGGGCAGGTCGAATGCGGCAAAGTGGTAGGTCGTGCCGCGCTCCGTCATCAGCGGGGAGAGCGGGCCATCCGGAACGGCGGTGAAGCGGCCGACCGACGCCAGCGTGCCGAGCACCGAGGTCCAGGTCGCGACCGGATCGGTGAGCGTGCCTCGCGCGAGCGCGACCATGGCCTCCCCGACGCGTTCGGCTGCCCCCAGTCCGCGTCGCATGTTGTCGACGATGTCCGCAAGGCTGACCTCAGGTGCGCCAGCGGCGACAGGATCCGGCGCCTCGGGTGCCTCGGCCTCGTCCGGATTGGGTGATGCGGTGAGCTCGACCAGATTGAGACCGATGAGGACCGTGGCCTGACCGTCGGCGATGGCGTGGTGGAGCTTGAGCAGCAGCGCAGCCCGGCCACCCTCGAGACCCTCCACCAGGACGAGCTCCCACAGCGGACGGTCGCGGTCGAAGTCGGTGAGGCTGACGCGGCGAGCCTCGTCGAGCAACTCATCCCACGTGCCCTCGCCAGCGAGCCGCATGCGCCGCAGGTGAAGGCCGAGGTCGAAGTCCGGATCGACGGCCAACCGCGGCGAGGCCACGCCGAAGACGCCCCGGATAGGGCGCTGCCGCAGGACAGGCACCATCCGCGTGAGCCGCTCCACACGATCGCGGAGGCGCTCCCAGTCTGGCTCGGAATCCAAGAGCACGAGGGCGACCACGGTCGAGCGCAGGTGCGGGCTGCCTGACGACGTGCGCCAGGTCGCGGCGTCCCAGCCGGTGAGCTGTCGTCCGGTGCCGGACATCCCGGCCTCCCCTCCTGCGCCAGGCTCGATCAGGCGTCGAGGCTGGCGAGCACTTCGTCGCTCACGTCCACGTTGGTGTAGACGTTCTGGACATCATCGCTGTCCTCTAGGGCCTCAACGAGTCGGAAGACCTTGCGCGCCACATCGGCATCGACGGGCACGGACATGCTGGGCACGAAGGTGGCCTCAGCGGAGTCATAGTCGATTTCAGCTGCCTGCAGCGCCGTGCGCACGGCAACCACGTCGCCCGCCTCGCTCAGCACCTCGAAGACATCGCCGAGATCGTTGACCTCCTCGGCTCCCGCCTCGAGGACCGCACCCAGGATCGAATCCTCGTCGACTCCCTCGGAGCGCGGCACCATGACGACACCCTTGCGGCTGAAGAGATAGGACACGGATCCGGGATCGGCCATGCTCCCGCCGTTGCGCGTCAGGGCAACACGCACTTCGGACGCCGCGCGATTGCGGTTGTCGGTGAGGCACTCGACGAGGACGGCGACACCGTTGGGGCCGTAGCCCTCGTACATGATCGTCTGGTAGTCAGCGCCACCCGCTTCGGCACCCGAACCGCGCTTGACGGCGCGCTCGATGTTGTCGAGCGGCACGGAGTTCTTGCGGGCCTTCTGGATAGCGTCGTACAGCGTCGGATTGCCAGCCGGATCACCCCCGCCCTGGCGCGCGGCGACCTCGATGTTCTTGATGAGTCGCGCGAACAGCTTGCCGCGACGGGCGTCCACCACAGCCTTCTTGTGCTTGGTGGTGGCCCACTTGGAGTGGCCGCTCATGCGTACTGCCTCACAATCCGTACGAACAACTCGTGGAAGCGCGGGTCGCCGGTGAGCTCCGGGTGGAACGACGTGGCGACGAGCGGCCCCTGCCTCACCGCAACGATGGTATCCGCCCCAGCCAAGGGGCCCGGCGGGCCGGCGGAGCCGCCCCTGTCGGGCTGGGTCACCCGGGCGAGCACCTCGACCTGCTCCCCCACGGACTCCACCCAGGGTGCCCTGATGAAGACGGCCGGGAAGTCCCCCTCGACGCCTGAGATTTCGACATCGGTCTCGAAGGAGTCGACCTGGCGACCGAAGGCATTTCGCCGCACCACCATGTCGATGCCGCCGATCGTCTCCTGATCCGGACGCGCATCGAGGACCTCATCGGCGAGCATGATCATTCCCGCACACGAGCCGTACATCGGCATGCCTGCGGATCGCGCATGTCGCAGCGGTTCCATGAGTCCATCGCGCACGGCGAGCATCGACATCGTCGTGGACTCCCCGCCGGGGATCACCAGTGCCTGGACTTCGGCAAGGCCGTCGGCAGAGCCCACGGGAACTGCGGTGGCACCCGCGTCGGCGAGGGCACGAAGGTGCTCGCGTACGTCGCCCTGCAGCGAGAGGACGCCGATCGTGGGCGTGGAACGGCCCAGCGGGGCGGCGAAGCCACTCGTGTCGGGCTGCGTCACCAGCCTCGGTCTTCGAGGCGGTGATGGACCGGGATATCGGCGACGTTGATGCCCACCATGGCCTCGCCGAGCCCACGGGACACCTTGGCCACGACATCGGGATTGTCGAAGTGGCGCGTAGCCTGCACGATCGCCTCGGCCCGCTTGGCGGGCTCGCCCGACTTGAAGATGCCCGAACCCACGAAGACGCCATCGGCGCCCAGCTGCATCATCATGGCCGCATCTGCGGGGGTGGCGATGCCGCCGGCAGTGAAGAGGACGACGGGCAGACGACCGGCTCGAGCCACCTCGACGACGAGATCGTAGGGAGCCTGCAGCTCCTTGGCGGCGACGTAGAGCTCGTCATCCGATCGCGAGGTCAGCGCGCGGATCTCACCGAGAATGCGCCGCATATGGGTCACCGCATTGGAGACGTCACCCGTGCCGGCCTCGCCCTTGGATCGGATCATCGCCGCACCCTCGGTGATGCGGCGCAGCGCCTCGCCCAGATTCGTCGCACCGCACACGAAGGGGACGGTGAACTGCCACTTGTCGATGTGATTGGCGTAGTCGGCGGGAGTGAGCACCTCGGACTCGTCGATGTAGTCGACACCCAGGGACTGGATGACCTGGGCCTCCGCGAAGTGGCCGATGCGCGCCTTGGCCATCACCGGGATGGTGACCGCCTCGATGATCCCCTCGATCATGTCGGGGTCCGACATGCGGGCCACCCCGCCCTGCGCTCGAATGTCGGCCGGCACGCGCTCCAGTGCCATGACGGCGACGGCTCCGGCATCTTCGGCGATCTTCGCCTGGTCGGGCGTGACGACGTCCATGATCACGCCGCCCTTGAGCATCTCCGCCATGCCCCGCTTCACGCGGGTGGTGCCGGTGACGTGGCTGGTGGAATCCGACACGGTGACCTCTCACGACGGTGGGCGCCGCGACCGCCGCGGCGTGACCCCATGGTAGTCGGGCGCGCCGAGAGCGCCAGGCCGAGGTGAGGGCTGCCTCAGGTGATCTTGGGCTTATCGGCCTTGTCGAGGAAGACGATCCACTCCTGGCCGATGGCGAAGGGCATCGGGGAGCCATCGGGGAGGGTGAATCGGGTGGCGTCCCCCAGGGTGGGGCGCTCCCAGGTCACAGACCACATGCGCCCGTCCCGGAGCACGATCGCGGCGCCCTTGCCGACGGTCTGGATGAAGGGGGTGACCCCGCCGTAGCGGTCGCCATAGCCCGAGTCGGACTGCTCCACTGACTGGATGACGACGGTCGCAGCGCGTTGCGGACCGCCCTCTGTGGAGCGGGATTCCTCACCATTGAGTCCGACGATGAAGTCACCGGCCGCTGCATCCCAGGTGAAGGACACCTCCGAGGAGGGCCAGGTCGCGGTCACCGTGGATACGGGGCTCCCGCCTGGGGGTGGCTCCTCGGAGAAGACGAAGCCGACGTCACGGGCCACCTCCGTCTCCGGAGCAGCAGCGAGCAGCACGCGCGGGTCGGCCATGTGGTCTACCGGCGACGGCCTGCCGGGATCGTTGGTGAACGCCTCGTAGACCTTCTCGGCCGACACGTCGTAGAGATTCGCTGCCGCGATGACCGGCAGGAGCTTGGACTGCGCACCAGAGTTGGAGAAGGCGATCTTGCCGAAGGGGGCGAGGATGTCGATGTCGCTGATGCGTGCCGATCGCACCGGGCCGATGACGTCGGGAATGGTGGAGTTGAAGATCGCGATGAAGCGCGTGAGGTCCCACTCGACCTCGGTCACATAGACGAGGTCCGCAGCCTGCAACCCGGTGTGGGGCTGAGCCGGGCGGGTGTTGTCGATCTTGATCGCCAGCACCGGCTTGCCCTCGCCTCCCGGCAGCCCGGAGAAGGGCGAAGCCCCCGGTGGGATGCCCTCGGACGGCGTCGGGAGCCCCGAGGGGCTCGCGGAGGGAGAGCTGCTCGTCAGGCTTGGGCTGGGAGCCGGGCTCGAGGACACCGGCGCCGCCTCACCGCCGCTGCAGCCGGCGAGGAGGATCGCACCGATGGCGAGGGTTGCGGTGAGGCGCATTCGCCCACGGTACGTCGGGCCCGCTCAGCGCGCGGTCAGGCCCGGTGGCGGCGTGTCGTCCATCTCGACGGTCTCGGGCCAGGGGGTGTGGCCTGCGAGGCGCAGCCACCGCACGAGGCGCTGGCGACGCACTTGGCGACAGGCACGCACCGCGTCGTTGTGGAAGCGGCGGGACAGCTGCACGCGCACACATGTCCCCCTCAGCTCATCGAGCATCGTGGGGTCAGGAGCAGCGTCGCGGAGCTCATCGGCCTCCTGCGCGTCAGGGATTGCCTCCACGAGCACGCGTGTGAGATCGCTCTCAGCGAGGCCCCGGGCGACGACGTCGTCCTCCGAGGCCGCACGGGCGCCGTGCGCGGAGTCGGCCACGACCACCGCTGTCGCGGGATCGAAGACTCCAGAGGCCGCCATGTCCAACGCCAGCGCCGCGCGCTTGAGCAGCTGGGTGTCCAGGGCGTGCAGCGAGGTATCGATGCGCCGGTGCAGGCGATCCAGTCGGCCTGCCGTCATGCTGAGGTAGAGGCCGACGAAGAGCAGCGCGATGAGCGCGCCGGCAGCCCACCACCACACGCCCATCAGTCCACCGCTCCGGCATCGGTGCGGCGGCGTGCGAGCCGACCGACGATCTGGCCGCGCAGGTCCTCGCGCACACCCGTCTGCCCCGCTGTGACGCTCGCGTAGACATCGATGAGATCTCCGGCGACAGTGCGCCAGTCGTACGCCGAGACCCGACGTGCGCCCGCGACCACGAGCCGGTCGCGCTCTTCGGCATCCGCGAGGAGATCGATGACCGTCGACTCGAGGGCCGTCGCATCGCCCACGGGGAAGAGTCGCCCGCATCTGCCGCCGTCGAGCACGCGGGCGAACGCATCGAGGTCGCTCGCGATGACGGGGGCGCCCGCGGCCATGGCCTCGAGGAGCACGATGCCGAAGGATTCACCACCCGTGTTGGGGGCGACGTAGACGTCGAGTGATGCGAGCGCACGTGCCTTGTCGACTTCGTCCAACCGCCCCAGCACGACGATCCCCGCGCGGACGTCCTCGGGTACGTCAGCGAGCACCTCGTCGGGATCGCCAGGCCCGATGAGCACGAGGACGGCATCGGGCACGCGGGCCCGAATGCCCGCGAAGGCCTCGAGGAGGATGGGGAGGCCCTTCCGCGGCTCATCCATGCGGCCGAGGAATCCGATCGCCGGGCCCGGCCATGCACGCAAGGGTGCGGCGCCGTCGTAGTGGTCGACCCGGACGCCGTTGGGGATGAGCACCGCATCGCCGCCGAGATGGTCCACGATCGTGCGCCGCGCGTGCTCGCTGACGGCGATGAGTGCGGAGATCTTCTCCAGGGCAGTCTGCGCGAGGTAGTACCCCGTGACGAGAACCCGGGAGCGCTCGATGGACGAGTGGACCGTCGCGACCATGGGTCCACGCGCCGACCAGCACGCGAGCACTCCAAGGGAGGGCGCCAGGGGCTCGTGCACGTGCAGGACGTCGAAGTGGCCTTCGCGGATCCAGCGGCGGACGCGAGCGGTCGCCTTCACTCCGAAAGTCAGGCGTGCGACCGATCCGTTGTAGGGGACGGGGCGCGGCCGACCACCGTCGACGGCGTAGTCAGGGAGCGACGTCGGATCCTCGACCGGCGTGATGACACTGACGTCGTGTCCCATCTCGATGAGCGTCTCCGCCTGGTCGCGGATGTGCGCCTGCACTCCCCCGGGCACGTCCCATGCATAGGGACACACGATTCCGATCCTCACGCCGCGGCTCGCTGGGACAGGTCGCTGAGCCACAGACGCTGCATCATGTGCCAATCCGCCGGATGCTCGCTGATCGCCTCGGCGAAGGCATCGGCCATCGACTGGGTGAGCGCCGCCACCCTCTCCTCGCGGTCCCCGCCCTCCGGCTCCGGCAGAGCCCTGCGGACACGCGCCTTCAGGCCGCCCTTCACGTGCCAGAGGTCGACGGGCATGATCGGCGCCCCCGTCATCAGCGACAGCATCGCCGGACCCGCGGGCATGGATGCGGTCTCTCCGAAGAAGTCCACATGCACCCCGCTCCCCGAAAGGTCACGATCGGCGACGAGGCATACGAGCTTGCCCTCCTTCAGGCGACGCAGGAGCGTGCGGAAGGTGGTGTCTTCGCCATGTGGCAGCACCTCCATGCCGAGCGACTCCCGGTAGGCAACGAACTTGTCGTAGAGACCCGCTGGCTTCAGCCGCTCCGCCACCGTGACGATGCCGCCGTATCGGTCGCACGCCCATGCGCCCGCGAGGTCCCAATTGCCGCTGTGGCTGCTCACCATGATGGCGCCCTTGCCAGCGGCGACAGCCGCGTCGAGGTCATCCATGCCCTGGATCAGGTCAAAGGACGAGCGCAGGCGCTCCGGACTCCACGCCGGGAGGCGGAACGCCTCACTCCAGTAGCGCAGGTATCGGCGCACACCCTCGTGCGTCGTGGCCTCGAGAGTCTCAGAGCGAGCCTCCGGAATCACCCTCGCGAGATTGGCGCGAAGCTGGCGCACGCCCGGCCCATCCTTGCGGTAGGTGCGGTCGGCCAAAGCCTGGAAAGCCCGATCGACAAGGGGCTCCGGCATGCGCTTCACGGCAGCCCAGCCCACTCCGAAGCCCAACTCCGTGACGGTGTCGGACAGGCTCACGCGGCGTCCCCGCGAGGCGCCTTGAGCTGCTTGCGCACGACCACGATTCGCTGCACGACCGTGATGACACTGAGAACGGCGAGCACTCCCAGGGCGATGGGGAGCACATAGGGCACGCCGAGCCCGGCGAGCAGGGCTGCGAACAGGACGACGATGAGACGCTCAGCTCGCTCGGCGATGCCGACATTGGCGGTGGCACCCACGGCCTCCGCTCGCGCCTTCGCGTAGGAGATCACCTGCCCGCCGACGAGGCAGGTCAGAGCCGCGGCAGTCGTCCAGGGATTGTCCGTCGCGGCGGCCCAGAGGACGAGCGCGCCGAAGACGCACCCGTCTGCGACACGATCCAGGGTTGCGTCGAGGAAGTTGCCCCAGGGTCCGGCACGGCCGGAGAGCCGCGCCATGGTGCCGTCGAGGAGATCCGCGATGACGGAGAGGCCGATGATGAGGACACCCGGGACGAAGTCGCCTCGCGGGAAGAAGACGAGTGCCGCCGTGCAGGTGATGAGGGTCCCGACGACCGTCACGGCGTCGGGAGAGACGTGGAGTTTCAGGAGCAACCGTGCGATGGGCTCGAGGACGGCTGTCGAGACCTTGCGCGCCGCCGGGTTGTTGAGCACGGACTCTCCTCGGCTGTGCGCTCCACAGCGCCTTGTCGCACTGACGGCGTCTGCCGGCCATTCCGGCGCTCTCATCGTACGGCCTGGCACCCGCAGACAGGGGCGGCGTACGGCGTGGAGCCGGGAGGTGGGGATCGGGAGGTCGTGGATACTGCGCAGGGTCTGAGGAGGACTCTGTGACCATGACCGCTCCGATCGAGCCGGCACGGATCCGCAACGTCGTGCTGGTCGGGCCGCGCGACGCGGG
>JBIIDD010000035.1:0-8347 GCA_044238565.1 Candidatus Nanopelagicales bacterium | reverse complement strand
GTTTGCGGGCAGCCCGCCGGCTACGCCACATCAGCAGCTTGCCGAGCAGTCCGTAGCGCGCCTCGACGAGCTGAGCCGTGCGAGCAGTCTCCGCCGCATCCTGGAGGACCGCCCTGCCCTCGATCTGAGCGCCCTTGAGAGTGCCCCGCGCATCGCACGGGGCGAGAAGCACGCGGGGGTCGTTGCGCAGGCGCTTAGCCTTCCCGGAGTCTCCTTGAGTGATCACGCGGAGGGTGTCGCCCTCGCGCACGAGCCACACCGGCGTGGCGACCGCAGTGCCGTCCTTGCGGAAGGTCGTGAGAGACAGGTACTTGCTTCGGCCGAGATCGTCGAGGGTCACCGCTAGACCTCGGGCGATGTCATGTGCGCCCCGGTGGCCGACTTCTTGAGCCAGTTGTCCCAGGAGATGTTCCACACCGTGATGCCGTTGCCCGGGTTCTGCTTCAGGGGTGTGCCGGTGATCGTGATGGGATCGCCGATATTGGTGACCTCGTAGAGCCACGCGGCGTTGTCCGTGCTCATCGACGTACAGCCATGGCTGATACGCGAGTTGCCCCAGGCTCCAGACGCCCAGGGTGAGGCGTGCAGGAACTCCCCGTGCCAGGTGAGGCGCATGGCGTAGTCGACCTTGACCCGGTAGTGGTCGGGATCATCCTCGGAGACACCCGCCGTGGCGTTGTCCATGATCCGAGAGCGCTCCTTGGTCATGATGAGCTTCGTGCCCGAGAGGGTCTCGTAGCCGGGCATGCCCATCGTGACGGGGATGGTGCGCTCCTTCTTGCCATTGATGAAGACCTTCATCATGAGCGACTCCGCGTCAGCCTCCATGACGACGCTGTCGCTCGTGCGGTACGTCGTACGCACGTTGTCCTTGCCCCACAGGCCCGGTGCAGCCTCGACGCCCCGCAGGTCGATGTCGAGCTCGATGTCGGTGTTGCCTGGCCAGAAGTCCTTGGGGCGATAGATCGCCTGGGTCGGACCCGTCCAGAGCCACGCACCCTCGATGGGTGTCGGCGTGCGCACGATCATGGCCTTCTCGACGGCGGCTCGGTCCTTCACCGCCTCGTCGAAGTCAACGGTGAGCGGCATGCCCACGCCGAACTCCGTGCCGGCCTCGAGGGTCGGCGTGGCCTTGAGGAAGCCATCCGGATTCACCGTGCGGATCTGCTCGTTGAGCGTGGCGGTCTGGCCGCGGGGATCGACCGCGGTCGCTGCGATCTTGTAGGTGGAGTCGAAGTCGAGATAGGTGCGCTGGGAGGTCCAGGTGCGGCCGTCCTCTGAGAACTCGCCCTTGAGGATCCGACTCGGTCCCTGGGTGACCACGACGTCGGTGAGGCGGCCATGATCCACGTGCACGACGATGGGCCGATCGATGGGTGCGTCGCGAGTGATCGCCTCGACGAGTGCGATCTGGGCGATCGAGGCGTCGGGCATGCTCGACGAGGTGAGCTCCAGCGAAGGCTGGCAAGCGGTCACCCCGAGCACTGCGAGAGTAGCCGTTGAAGCCACCAGGATCCGGCGCATCCCACGAGGATAACCCGAGCGTGGGGGTCGGGCGGGTCGGCGCAGCCGCCCCTTCGGGACTGATTCAGCGCGCGAAGGCGCCGCGGTAGTACTCGAAGAGCCAGCCGATGACCGCGACCATGAGGGTCAGCACCCCGAGGACCACGAGCCAGGCGGCGAAGATGAAGCCCAGTGCGATGAGCATGGCCGCGAACCCCACGGGCAGGGGCCACCAGCTGTGCGGGCTGTAGAAGCCGTACTCCGGGTCCGCCTCGTCCACCTCGGCGTTGGGGCGGTCCTCGGGTAGACCGTCGAGGCGCTTGTTGGTGTAGAGGACGTAGAAGGCCACGAGGAAGGCAAGGCCGCCGGTCATGACCAGGGCAGTGGTGCCGATCTCGTCGCCGCTGACGTAGTAGTAGACGCCGCCGACGAAGAGGAAGAAGATCGCCCCGAGGGCGAAGGACCAGCCGCCGACCTTCACGACCCGCTCCCCGAGGAGACCTGGGCCGCAGGCGTCGTCGCAGGGGCCGGCTGATGCTCGGCGAGCTCAGGATGATGCAGGTCGAAGGCGGGCCGCTCCGAGCGGATCCGCGGCAGCGACGTGAAGTTGTGCCGTGGCGGCGGGCAGGAGGTCGCCCACTCCAGCGAGCCACCCCAGCCCCACGGGTCGTCCACGGTGACCTTGGGGGCGTTCTTCCAGGTCCACAGGACATTCCAGATGAAGACCAGCGTGGACAGGCCGACGAGGATCGAGCCGATCGACGACACGGTGTTGAGCGTGGTGAATCCATCGCTGGCGAGGTAGTCGCCGTAGCGGCGTGGCATGCCCTGGACTCCGAGCCAGTGCTGGACCAGGAAGGTCACCTGGAAGCCGATGAAGACCATCCAGAACTGCACGTGACCGAGCTTCTCGTTGAGCATCCGGCCGGTCATCTTGGGCCACCAGAAGTAGAGCCCGGCGAACATGAGGAAGACGACGGTGCCGAAGACGACGTAGTGGAAGTGCGCCACGACGAAGTAGCTGTCCGACACGTGGAAGTCCAGCGGCGGTGCCGAGAGGATGATGCCCGTGAGGCCGCCGAAGAGGAAGGTCACCAGGAAGCCCATGGTGTAGAGCATCGGCGTCTCGAAACTCACCGAGCCGCGCCACATGGTGCCGATCCAGTTGAAGAACTTCACGCCTGTGGGGACGGCGATGAGCATGGTCATCAGAGCGAAGAAGGGCAGGTAGACCGATCCGGTGACGTACATGTGGTGAGCCCACACCGCGACCGATAGGGCGCCGATGGCCATGGTGGCGAAGACCAGGCCCTTGTAGCCGAAGATCGGCTTGCGGGAGAAGACCGGGATGATCTCGCTGGCGATGCCGAAGAAGGGCAGCGCCAGGATGTAGACCTCTGGGTGGCCGAAGAACCAGAAGAGGTGCTGCCACAGGATGGCTCCACCGTTCTCCGCTTCGAAGACCACCGCACCGAACTTGCGATCGATGAAGGCCATGAGCATGGCGGCGGCGAGGATCGGGAAGGCGACAAGCACCAGGACGCTGGTGACGAAGACGGTCCACGTGAAGATCGGCATGCGGAACATCGTCATGCCGGGGCAGCGCATGCAGAAGATCGTCGTGATGAAGTTGACCGCGCCGAGAATCGTGCCCAGGCCGCCGATCGCCAGACCCAGGAACCACAGGTCGGCGCCCACCTCTGGGGAGTTGATCGCGTTGCTCAGCGGCTGATAGGCGAACCAGCCGAAGGAAGCCGCACCGCCAGGGGTGAAGAAGCTGAGGAGGATGGTGAATCCGCCGAAGAAGAAGAGCCAGTAACCCAGCATGTTGAGTCGCGGGAAGGCCACATCGGGCGAGCCGATCTGAAGGGGCATGATCACGTTGCCGAAGCCGACGAAGAGCGGCGTGGCGAAGAGGAAGAGCATGATCGTGCCGTGCATCGTGAAGAGCTGGTTGTACTGCTCCAATGACACGAATTGCATGCCCGGCGTGGCGAGCTCAGCGCGGATGACGAGGGCCATGGCGCCGGCCAGGATGAACCAGACGAACGACGTGATCAGGTAGAGGTAGCCGATCGTCTTGTGGTCGGTCGAGGTGACCCACTTGACGATCGTGCGGCCGATGTGACCTCGCCGGACCTGCTTGGGGGTCGGCGCTGCCGTCGGCGCAGCAATGGGGTCATTGAGGATGGTCACAGGGTCCTCCCCTCGGACGGGCGCTCGCCGGTGTAACTGACGCGCTCGCTCTCCAGCTTGCCGGTCTGCCCCATGTCGCGGAGCTCCTCCATGTGCTGGTCGAACTCTGCCCGGGAGACGACCTTGACGTTGAACAGCATGCGGGCATGGTCGGTGCCGCACAACTCGGCGCACCGCCCGATGAAGGTGCCCTCCTTGTTGGGCGTGATCTCGAAGGTGTTGACCTTGCCGGGGATGAGATCCATCTTGAAGAGCCAGTCGATGACCCAGAAGGAGTGGATGACGTCCGGCGAGGTGAGCTCGAACTTGATCTTCTCGTCGACGGGCACCCACAGCGTGGGCGGAATGCCCGGAGTGCCAACGTCGTACACCTCTTCGTCGAGGTAGTTGAAGGCCCAGCTCCACCGGAAGCCGACGACATTGATCGTCTCGGTCTGGTCGTTCTCGACGGCCAGGATCTCCGTCTGATCACGGGCGGTGAAGACGAAGAGTCCGAGAATCATGACGAGCGGGACGATGGTGTAGAGCAACTCGATCGGCAGGTTGTACTTCGTCTGCTCGGGCACGGCCTGGGAGTTCTTGCGGCGGCGATAGGCGATGGCCGCCCACAGCATGAGAGCCCAGGTCACGATGCCGACGCCCCAGGCAGCGATCCAGGTGCCCTGCCAGAGGTTCTGAACGACGGCTCCCTCGACGGTGGCCGGATCGGGCAGATCGAAGAAGAAAGCCTCGTTGGCCGTGCATCCGGAGGCCGTCACGGCCACGAGGCCAAGTGCGGCAGATGTCAGCAGAATGCGGCGCCGTCGCTCCACTCGAGTGACACTAGCGCACGAGGCCTTCCCTCACAGATGGGGGGCGCGACGGCGTGGCCCTAGGGGCGACCGAGGGGTAGCGTCGCCGCTGTGTCCGCCCTCGCCCCACCCCCCGGATTCCTCGACGCCGCCTCGGGGCAGCCGCTCAATCCCGCTGCCAGGGAGGCCTGGGGGGTCGCTGCCGAGGCCGGCTGGGCGGACCCGGCCCGCCTCTACCGGGAGGGGCGGCGAGCCGCCCTCCTCGCCGAGTCGGCCCGAGAGGCGGTGGCGGGCCGCATCGGCGCCCGACCGGACGAGGTCCACCTCGTGGCCGAGGGCTGCCTGCCCGCGGTCATCGGCACCTGGCTGGCACATGCCCCCGGCCCCCTGGTGTGCTCCGCCGTCGAGCACAGCGCGATCCTCGCTGCCGCTGACGCGGCAGCGGGTGGCGCACGCGTCATCGGCGTCGACCGGGTCGGCCGAGTGGACGAGACGGAGTACGGCGAGGCCCTGGCCGGCGCCAGCCTCGCCATCCTCCAGACCGCCAACCACGAGGTGGGCACGCGCCAGCCGGTGGAGGCGATCGCCCAGTCCGCCGCGGCGGCGGGGGTGCCGCTGCTCGTGGACGCCAGCGTGACCCTGGGCCGGGAAACCGCACCGCAGGGGTGGTCGATCCTCACCGGACGCGCCGCGACCTGGGGTGGGCCGCCCGGAGTCGGAGTCGTCGCAATACGCCGCCATCTGCACGCTCCTCCCATCGACCTGTCCCGCGCCGGCCTGCCCGCTGCGCTGGCCGCTGCGCGTGGACTCGAATGGGCCGACGACCATCGCGCGGACGATGCAGCGCGTGCGCGGACACTCACGCAGCGCATCCGAACGGCGATCGCCGAGACGGTGCCCGATACCGCCCTGCTCGGCAGCGATGATCGTGTCGGCTACCTCACCGCCGTCTCGTGTCTCTTCATCGACGGCGAGTCCCTGGTGCTCGGCCTCGACCGCAAGGGATATGCGATCTCGAGCGGATCCTCATGCGTCTCGGACCTGCGCAGACCAAGTCATGTGCTCATGGCGATGGGAGTGCTCACGCAGGGCAATGTGCGCATCTCCCTCCCCTTCGGCGTTGCCGACGAGACCGTCGACGGCTTCATCGACACCTTTCCCCGAGTCGTCGCGGACGTGCGTGCGATGCTGCAGGTCGACGACCTCATGACGGAGGCACCCGATGAGTGATCTGCCACGACCCGATGTGCGGCTCAACGAGCGCGGCCACCGCTGCCCCATGCCCGTCGTCGCGGTCGCGCGCGCAGCCAAGCAAGCCGCGAGCGGCACGGTCATCGCCGTGGCCTGCACGGATCCGGGCGCCGCATCGGACATCCCGGCCTGGTGCGAGATGCGCGGCGTCGACTACCTCGGCTCGCACCCGGAGGCCGACGGGGCAGTTACCTACCTCGTGCGGACTCGCTGAGCCTCGGCGGCAGCTCACGCGCGACCGCGAGCCGGGCGAGGTACTCCCCGCGAGGGATGCCGATGACACCGAGTGACTCCAGGTGCGGTGTCGCCCATTGGACGTCGAGCAGTCGACCCTGCTCAGCGGCCTCGTCGCCTCCGAGCGCCTCGACGAGGGCAACGAGCGCCACCTTGGATGCATCGCGCTCGCGGTGGAACATCGACTCCCCCGCGAAGAGGCCGCCGATCTCGACGCCATAGAGACCACCCACGAGGTCCGCGTCGCGCCAGACCTCCACGGAGTGGGCGAGCCCGCGCCCGTGCATGGCGGCGTACGCCGCGCGGAAGGCCGGGGAGATCCAGCCGTGCGGCCGCGGTGCCTCGGCACAGCCCGCGATGACCGCATCGAAGTCCGTGTCGATCGTCACGCGATAGCGGCGCATGGAGTTGCGCAGTGACCGGCTCACGCGCAGGCCGTCGAGCGGGAGCACCCCGCGCGGATCCGGCGACCACCAGCCGACGGGGCCGTCGCGACCGATGTCCATCGGGAACAATCCACGCGAGTAGGCGGCGACCAGGGTGCGCGGCTCGAGGTCGGCACCCACCGCGAGAAGCTCCTCGCCGCCCGGTGCGCGCGCGGGGTCGGGCAGATCCCAGTCGCACTCCGGAAGCGTTGCCACTGTCGGCGGCTCAGGGCAGGGGGCAGCGGATATGCGAGCCGATCTCGCTCGCAGCGTCATCACCGTAGGTCGCGGTGATGCGCTCGAGGAAGCGCTGCCTGCTCAGGGAGTACTCCTGGGTGCCGACCGTCTCGATGACATGGGTCGCGAGCATCGACCCGACCTGCGCGCAGCGCTCATCCGACACCCCCCACGCGAGACCTGCAACGAAACCGGCGCGGAAGGCATCGCCCACACCCGTGGGGTCGAGCACAGCATCCTCCGGCGGGCAGTCGACCACGACCGCCGGATGCCCGCGGCGCTCCACGCGGGATCCCTTGTCTCCCAGCGTGGTGATGCGGCACTCGACGCGCTCGAGGATCTCCTCCGCCGTCCAGCCCGTCTTCTGCTCGGTGAGCGCCGCCTCGTACTCATTGGTGAAGAGGTACGCCGCACCGTCGATGAGCCGGCGGATTTCGGGGCCATCCATGCGAGCAAGCTGCTGGGAGGGGTCGGCGGCGAAGGGATAGCCGCGCTGACGGCACTCGTCGGTGTGACGCACCATGCCATCCGGGTCCGTCGGGCCGATGATGACGAGGTCGGGCTGGCCCACGCGCGCCACCACCGGTGCAAGCTCGATATCGCGCGCCTCGCTCATCGCCCCGGGATAGAAGGAGGCGAGCTGATTGGCCTCCGCATCGGTGGTGCACACGAAGCGCGCGGTGTGGTGCACCTCGCTCACATGCACCGACTCGGTATCGACGCCATGGCGCTCGAGCCAGGAGCGATAGTCGGCG
Source organism: Candidatus Nanopelagicales bacterium (assembly GCA_044238565.1). Lineage (GTDB taxonomy): Bacteria > Actinomycetota > Actinomycetes > S36-B12 > S36-B12 > Mxb001. The sequence continues at coordinate 955 of JBIIDD010000035.1, read as the reverse complement.
AAGTCCACGCCCACCGCATCGACGAGGACGGGACGCAGGCCCAAGCAGCCGAGGCCGAAGGAGATATTGGCCGCCACTCCCCCGCGACGGACCTCCAGCGTCTCGACGAGGAAGGACAGCGACACGCGATCCAGCTTGTCGGCAACGAGCGAGTCAGCGAAACGACCCGGAAACGTCATGAGGTGATCGGTCGCGATCGACCCCGTCACGATGAGGGACACGCGCGAGACCCTACCGGCCCGCGATCAGGAGCAGACGTCGATCAGTGGAAGGAGTCGCCGCAGGCGCACGAGCCAGTGGCGTTGGGGTTGTCGATGGTGAAGCCCTGCTTCTCGATCGTGTCGACGAAGTCGATCGTCGCTCCACCGAGGTAGGGGGCGCTCATGCGATCCGTCACCACGCCCACGCCGTCGAAGTCCTTGGTGACGTCACCGTCGAGCGCACGGTCATCGAAGAAGAGCTGGTAGCGCAGGCCGGAGCAGCCCCCGGGCTGCACGGCAATGCGCAGCGTCAGGTCTTCGCGGCCCTCGGCCTCGAGCAGGGCCTTGACCTTGGAGGCGGCTGCCTCGGTCAGGACGATGCCGTCAGTCGTCGTGGTCTCCGCGGTCATGGTGCTCCTCCTCGATCGATGCTCTCCTGGCAGATGCGCCAACGCTGGGGCTGCCGGGGCCATTCCAGCATGGCACAGCCACCCGGCCCAGGCCAGGTGGCAGCCCGCCCCCGAGTCGGGAGCTCAGCGTGACCACTGGCCGGCAACGCGAGCCGCGCGCTCGGCCAGGGCCCGTGCCGCTTCCCCTGACGTGGCGGGGATGGCGCCATCCACGCTCGCCGCGTGCGCCTCGGTGATCCCGAGGGCGACGTACTCCCGCTTGCCGACCTCCACCCGCCCCGCGAGGACGACGACAGGACGTCCCTGATCGAGGGCAGCGGCGGCCACTCCGCTGACCACCTTGCC
>JBIIDD010000034.1:0-8433 GCA_044238565.1 Candidatus Nanopelagicales bacterium | reverse complement strand
CTCTCTGACAGTTGGGCTACGGCGACCGCGTTGGTGCGGTAGGAGCGGCCGACGGCAAGCGTCGTGTCATCAAGCCAGAACATGTCGCCGCCATCCGCGGTCGCCGAGCCGCTGAGCGAAGCAACGGTCGGAATCCCCGCTGCTGCAAGATCCGCGGCAAGGCGCTCACCCTCGCCGACACGCACGGCCTTGGCCGCGCGGAGCGTGATGACTCCGTCGCCAATCGTGAAGGCAGGGTCGTAGGTGAAGCACGAGTCGGGGAGCCCCTCGAGAGGCGGGAGTTCCACCACATCACAGCCCAGTCGCTGGAGGATGGCGACGAAGGCCTCGTGCTGGTCGATGAGGAGTTCGACGTCGAGGGGCTGCGACCAGTGAGCGCGCGCGAAGTCGGATACCGGAGCCGGCGCTCGAACGGCCACCCGCCGAAGCGGGGCAGTCATCGACGTCACGCCGTACTCCATCAGTCCTCCCATGGGATGCCCTGCGCCGACACTAGCCCCCCATGCGAGCAAGGATCGAGGTCAGGCGGACCTGGTTGTAGCGCAGGACGAAGAAGAAGACCATATTGCCGATGAAGACGATGCAGAACCACAGCAGGATCAATTGCCACGGGTTGAAGGGGACGATGACCAGGAAGGTGAAGGCACAGACGAAGTGCACCCACGCACCTCTGCGCACCTCGATGAGGTAGGCACGCAGGCTCGCCACGTCCATGCCGAAGAGACTGGACTTGCTCTCCCCCCCGAACCATGACCCACCCTCGGGCAGCCACTTCGCAAACCAGGGGATCCCGACCCTGCGGAAGAAACTCACGCGATCCCATCGGGTGAGGCGCAGAGGCCCGACATCGCGATCGAACCATCGGTCGGGACACCGCGGCGCGATGAATCCGATGAGGAGCGCGCAGGCAGCGAGGATGAGGAAGTCGATGACCCCCAGGCGCAGCATCGCACCCCCATCCATAACGCCTCCCGCTATCGTCAATTCGCTTCCCGAAACGCTACTCGCACCTAGCATTCCCCCGTGGCCCTCTCCCGACGCCGCTTCATCGCGGCCGCCTCTGCGCTCGCTGCTTCATGGGGGATATCGATCGAGACGATGGGTCGGGCGCTCTCCGCGCCCCTTCGGACTGCCGACGCACCCACGACACTTCTGCAGACGATCAAGTTCTCTTCCCAGCCCGTCCGCGGCGACTACCGCACGCTGCTCGCCGGGCCGGGCGAGGACTTCATCCCCCGCTTCGACCTACTGGGTCGCGCGGCTGATGCCGCGCGCACATCCGCACGCCGCTCCCTCTACTACTTCGCACACCTCTCGGACATCCACGTCATTGATGCGCAGACGCCGGCGCGCATGGATGCGATCCAGAGCCTCGCCCCCAACCTCTTCACCGATGCCTGTCGACCGCAGGACGCCCTGACGGTGCACGTCCTCGCCTCCATGGTGGACAGCGTGGCGGCGTCGCAGACCAGTGCGGTGACAGGCGCCCCGCTCGCCAGTGCACTCAGCACGGGTGACAGTGCCGACAACCTGTCGCAGTTGGAGACACGCTGGTACATCGACATCCTCGACGGCAAGGAAGTGCTGGCCAATAGCGGTGCAGCCGGCGTGTACGAGGGACCGCAGGTGTGGTCGGAGGCGACGTACGCCTATCACCCGGAGGATCCTGAGGGCGATGTCTTCGGCCCCCTGGGATACCCCACGGTGCCCGGCATGCTCACGGCGGCGGTGAGCAATCCCGTGCAGAGCCAGGGGCTCCCCGTGCCGTGGTACGCCGTGTACGGCAACCACGACGCGACCTTCATGGGCACCTTCCGCCCGGACCCGGCGCTCTTTGCCTGGGCTGTCGGCGACCGCAAGGCCGCGACCGGGGAGGCCCTCGCGGTCAACTGGCTCCAGGGATTCGCCAGCGACCTCAGCGCGGCGCAGATGGCGGCCAATGCGATCCGCCAGCAGCTCGGACTCCTGCCCGGACTCAAGACCGTCACGCCCGATCCTGCGCGCAGGCTGCTCGAGCGCACCGACTTCATGCAGGCACATCTCGACTCACCCGCTGTGCCGGGACCGATCGGCCACGGGTGGACTCAGGCAAACATCGACACCGGCCAGACCTGGTGGAGCGCAGACCTCACTCCCTACCTGCGCGTCTTCGGCCTCGACACGTGCAACATGGCGTCAGGCGCCGACGGTGCGGTGCCTGAGGATCAATTCACCTGGCTCGAAGCCCAACTCGCCCAATGCGAGACCGAGGGCCGACTGGCCATGGTGTGCAGCCACCACAATTCCCTCACCATCGAGAACGACGCCAAGCCCGTCTGGGGTGGGCAGCGCCTAGTCCACGCCGAGGAGTTCATCGCGATGCTCCAGCGCTACCCGGTGTGCATCGCGTGGCTCAATGGCCACACCCACGTCAACACCATCAAGGCGCACTCGCGACAGGGGGGCGTGGGTGGCTTCTGGGAGATCACCACCGCTTCCTGCGTCGACTTCCCCCAGCAGCAGCAACTCGTCGATGTCGTGGATAACCGCGACGGCACGATGTCGATTTTCGTCACCGCCCTTGACCACGCCGCGCCAGCCACGTGGACTCAGGGCGATCTGAGCCAGACGGGCCTGGCCTCGCTGAGTCGAGAACTCGCGGCTAACTCCCCGCTGTCCAAGCCGACCCTGCTGGCGGGATCACCGCTCGATCGCAATGTTGAACTACTCATGCCCGCTCCCTTCGACCTGTCGACCATCACGGATGCCGCCGTGGAAGCCGAGCAGATGAAGGCTCGCGCGCAACTCGTGGCCCGCGGAGGTGCGACATGAAGCGCTTGACTGCCGCTGCGGTCGTCGCCATCGCGGCGCTCCTGCTCACCGCGTGCTCGCAAGTGGCGTCGCTCACCCCAGTGGGTGGAAGCAGTATCACCAGCGTGCGCAACGCAGCCAACGACGTGCTCATCGACCAGGACGTGCCGATCCTCGTAGCGCCCACCTGCAGTGCGGTGGACTCGGGGTTCACCTGCGTCGGCTCCACAGTCGATGGAGCCGAAATCCTCGTGACTGCGGCGGGCACAGCGCCCTACGACATGACGGTCTCGGTCGGCGGCTCCGTGATCTTCGAGGGCAACGCGCAGGCTGTCCTCGACGCCGCCGTGCTGGAGGGCTCATGAGCACCGCAGCGGAGCACGCGCCGCTCTACCGCGTGAGCGTGCTCGCCACTGGCTTCGCGCGCATGTGGCGCGCCTGGCGTGTGCTCCTACCGGTGGTGGTCGTCAACGCTCTCGTGCAGGGCGTCCTACTGCTGTCAGGGGTGCTGCCTTACCTCACGATCGTGTTCGTCCTCACCGCCTTGCTGTCCTTCGTCGTCCTCATCGCGTCCTTCGGCCTCATCGCAGCCGCGATGCTGCAGGCGGTCGAGGGGCGCGTCTCGGCTGGTGCAGCGGTCGACACCCTTCGCGATCGCACGTGGCCGCTCCTGGCCTGGTCCCTGGGCCTGGTTCTCGTGGCCATCGCCGGCTTCGCCCTCTACGTCGTGCCCGGCTTCGTCGTCCTCGCCCTCACCCCCTACCTGCTTCTCGCCGTCATCGACGGTCAGCGCAACCCGATTGCGGTCAACTTCCGCACCATCGGGGCACGCTGGGGCCGCTGGCTCGTCACCGTGGTGATCATGGGAGCCATCTGCTTCATCATGTGGTTTCTGTCAGCCCTCGACGGGTTCTTCGTCACCGGCGCACCGGGCGCGATCATCGCCTGGCTCGTGCTCGGAATGGTCTCGGCATGGTTCACCTGCGCCTGGGCGCTGATCTATCGCTCAGTCAGCCTGCGCTAGTCCGCACGCACGAGAGCCCCGGCCACCCTTGCGGATGCCGGGGCTCTCGTGAATGGCGTCGGGATTACGAGGCGTTATACGTGCAGTAGTCCGGATCATTGCTACACGAATACCAGTTGACGCCCTTTCGGATGCCGCGAAGGGCTCCAAGCTTTTGGAGGTCGATCTCGTAGGCCACGTCTATGGACCCATCGGGGGCGAAAGTCGCGGTGATGCGTCCCACTTTGCTCATACCCTCATAGCCACCAGCCCACGGCGTCTCGACCAGGACGACGGCGCCCTTGCCGAACCAGCCCTTGCCGCCAGTGGCATTCGTCTTGCACGCCTCCGGGTAGGCACCGCAGTCACGCCACATCTGCACGCCCTTGACAATGCCGTTCGTGACCTTCGTTACGTCGATGCGGTACTGAAGCTTGATGTTCTCCTTCAGCGTCGCGCCCTTGAGCACCAACACGCGCTCCCCCGTGGTGGCATTGCCTTCGGCAGCCTGAGCGGGCAGGGACGGTGCGACGATGGCAAGGCCCAGTAGCGCGCTCGCGCCCATAGCCACCCACTTCCTCGAGCCTGTGAACACGGTTCTCCCTTCGGACATGTCGCTGACGGTGTGAAACGGTAGGAAGCCCGTCCATTCCAGAGACACCGTGCTAGTACGGCAATCCGCGCTCCCGCGGGCGACGCAACCGTCGAGCGCATACCCTCAGCGACATCATCCGACACGGGAGGTCCCATGAAGGCTCGCTGGGGGTTGGTCGCCCTTGCTTCCGCAGTCATCACTTTGGGCATCGTCGCCCCAGCGGGCGCGAACGCTGCAGTGGAGAAGCCATCGGGTCAGGCCCTCATCCGTGTCGACGGCGGTACGGCGTACGCCAAGAAGATGTCCAAGGGCGAATACCGGATCGTCGTTCCCCATGGCGCCGAGATCACCTGGATGGGTGAGGTCACGGGCAAGGGCACCCGCACCGGCACCATGAACAGCAGGGCGCTCGTCGCCGGATGGGCACGGTTGGGACACCGCGACGGCAGCAGCGCAACGACGACGCTGACCTACCAGCGAGCGGGAGCTCAGTACCCGATCTTCCGGATGGCTTTCCTGTCGAAGCCCCGCTTCAACTCCGACGGTCAGATGACCTTCATCGCAAGGACGCAGTTGGCCTCTGCGCTACCGAAGGAGCTCAAGGAGTTCTCGATCAACGTGACCATGGCCGCCGACTCGCGTGCGCGTTCATACTCCGTCACAGGGCCCAACGTGTACATCGACAAGCCCTCGAGCATCTGGGTGCGCGGCGTCGCGACCGATGTCGCCGCCGGGATCGTCAATTTCGGATTCGGGGCTGACAGCAACCTCTGTCGACAGGGCATCCCCCTCGCAGGCTCCAAGGCCTACAACATCACCTCGTCGTTCCCCTGCAGCACCTTCACGGTGAACACGAAGACGACGGATGGCAAGGGGAGCTATGTCGTCATGGCGCCGCCGCAGGGCACGAGCCCGTCCAGCCCCGGCCAGATCAACGCGAGCTTCTCGGCATCGCCGACCCTGGGCGGCGCGCCATTCGACATCGTGCAGACGCTCACGAGCTACCTGCGCGATGGCACGGCGGTCGCACCCTCGAAGGGCGCCGAGCAGGGCTGATCACACTGTCCCTACTCCCAGCGGAGGGAGTGGGATTTGAACCCACGGAGACGGGTTACGCCTCAACGGTTTTCAAGACCGTCGCCTTCGGCCGCTCGGCCATCCCTCCTTGCCGGATGCGAGCACCCGACCGAGTCACCCTACCGGGCGCCATTCACTCGGTGGGCGCGACGAACTCCACCGCTGTCTGCGCCACGGCGATGATCGCCCAGGTGCCCCGATCGTCGGCGGTCGTCACCCGGTAGGCCGGGAGGATGAGCAGCGTGCCGTCAGGCTGCCAGTACTGAGCGAGCGACAGCTCCGCACCGGTCCCCAGCATGGGATCCCAGTAGACCTGCACGCGCCTGGGATCCCCTTGGGGCACACTCGCGGACTCCTCGGAACTTGCAGAAGCATCATCGCGAGCCTCGGCCATGGGAACGACGCCGCCGTAATCGAGAGGCGTAGGACCGAACGCCGTGAAGCGCGGGTCAGCGGAGCGCGTCACCGCCGTGCGCGCGCCCACGATGGGATAGGACGGCACCTGCTCCAGGCCGGCCGCGAATCCATTGGCCCATGCCACGGTCTCGCCCGCGAAGGTGAAACTCCAGGAGAGCTGGGTGCGCTGCGCGTCGACGCGCTGCCAGGCCGTCACCCAGGTCGTGTATTCGTCGGAACCCGACTCCCACTCCACATCAACGCCGTCGACCGCCTGATCGGAGACACCGAGGGTCGACAGGATCTTGCGCGCCTGGCGCACCGCGTCACGCTCGGAGATGGGCGCGACACTGGGCTTGCAGGACTCGGGAGCGCCTGGATCGGCACCTGACGAGGTCGAGCCGTCAGCGGGAGCGGGCTCAGGCTGCGCGATCGCTCCGCAGTCCCAGGGGTTGATGGTCGGGTCGGAGTAGGACCAGGACACCGTCGCGTCATCGCCGATCCAGACCAAGGGTCCGGTGCCGTCACTGCTCCCGACCATCCAGCCGTAGTCCTGCTTCGTCGGCTCGCCGGGGATTCCGAACGCCGCACCCAACTGACGCGCGAGGGCCTCAAGGTCGATGCCTTCGGCATCGAGTCGGTAGCCCGGGGCTGTGCCGGGTTCATCGGTGAGTTCGGGGCCGGGAAGCATCGTCGTGCCATAGCCGGGATAGATCATCGCCTTGTCTGCTACGGCCGGTTCGGTACCCGCGGACATGGTCTCGGGCGAGCCCATCGGCGCAGGCGCTCCCATGGGCTGGCCCGCGATGACGGGAATGGGCGGGGAAGCAGCACCCACGACCGGTAGGGACTCCTCCGTGGCGGGCGGCGCTGCGACGATGTCACCGGTCGGAGCCGTCCCACGCCCCACGGCGACCCCCGCGAGCGCGGTGCCCGCAAGCAGCACGACACCTGCAGCCACCGCACCGACGGTGATCACCGTACGTCGACGACGCATCGGGACGATGGTCGACTGCGACAGCGCCCTGGCGCGGATGGCATCGAGGTCAGGATCCGGGGCCCCCTGAGCCGGGTCAGCGCCTTGCAGTTGTGCGATCGGATCGAGAGTGTCGTCAGCCATGGTGGCCTCCTTCCACCCTGCCTATGTCAGCCGGTCGGCGTTCCTTGCACGCCGGCGAGGGATTCCACGAATCTCGATCGGGCCCGAGAGAGGGCAGCAGCCGCTCCCCCCTCGCTGATGCCCAGGGCGGTGGCGAGCTGGGCGCCGCTCAAGCCCTCCCATGCGACCAGGCGCAGTACCTCCCGGTCTCGGGGGGAGATGGCCCTCCATGCATCCCCCAGAGCCGCGTTATCCGTCACGATCTCGCCCGGATCCGCCTCATCGATGGCATCGAGTTCGCCCAGGTCGGCGACGAGCACATCCTGGGGGCGGCGGCGATGGTTGGCGAGCACGCGACGGGCCACGGCGTAGAGCCAGGGGAGTTCAGCCCCGGAGGGCACATCGCCCCGGCGACGCCAGGCGATGACGATGACGTCGGCCGTGAGGTCATCGGCGGTCGAGGCGGGATCGGAGCTGCCCATAAGGCGCCGGTAGAGGTACCGGCGCACGTTGGAGGCGTAGGCGTCGACCATGTCCTCGAGTGTCACCGCTGCCCCTTCCCGTGCGTCCGGATCTGCGACGCATCTGCGAGTCTGCCGGATCCCCTACGAGAAGCCGAGCCTGCCCGCGTCCTCGGGTAGGTCAATATCTGCCGACGCCGACCACTGGTCGATGATGGAGACGACCGTCTGCGGCCTCAGGTCATCGAGCACCTGGCGGATCGACATGTCCCGGCCACTTCCATACGTCGAGACGACCCTCTTCAGGGGCCCCACGGCATAGATCGCCGTCATCGGCTGCTCGCGCCCGGCCTCATCCGTGACGACTGCGGCTGCCGCATCGTCGATAACCCTCAGCAGAGCAGGAATGGCCTTACCCCCTGCCGGGGCATCACCCGCCAGCACAGCCACATGGGTTGCGGCGTCCGGTAGGAGCGCGATCCCCGCGATCAGAGCGGCGCAGGGTCCGCCACCTGCCGGTTCCTCGCGCGTCCAGACGACCGTGGCCGGCCCGCCACCCTCGGTTTTCGCCAGTTGCGCGGACTTCGGGGGAGTCAAAACTCCCTCTAACTGGCGAAAACCGGGGCGCTGGGGGCCCACGATGATGACGGGATCGGCGACCTGGGCAACTCCCGCGACCGTGACCTCGAGAAGCCCGCGCCCCTCGGCATCGCTCAGTGCGAGTTTGTCCGCGCCGAAGCGCCGGGCTTCGCCGCCCGCGATGACGATCGCGGCTAGGGAGCCCACTCCGGCTTCCGCTTCTCGAGGAAGGCGGTCATGCCCTCGCGCGCTTCGGTCGAGGTAAAGAGGCCCGACGAGACTTCTGCCGTCCAGGCGAAGGCATCATCACGCGTCATCACCGGAACTCGGCGCAGGAGCTCCTTGGTGCGTGCGGTCGCCTCCGGACCACCCAGGCGCAACTGATCGACGTACACCGCTACCGCGGCATCCAACGCCTCCCCCTCGACGACCT
>JBIIDD010000033.1:0-8435 GCA_044238565.1 Candidatus Nanopelagicales bacterium | reverse complement strand
AGGCCAAGGTCGTGCGTAACGACGAGCACCGTGAGCCCGAGCTCGGCGCGCAGCCGCTGCAGCAGCGCGAGGATCTCCCCGCGCACCGACGCGTCCAGGCTCGACACCGGCTCATCTGCGATGAGCACGCGCGGCTCGAGCGCGAGTGCTCCGGCGATGACGACGCGCTGGCGCTGCCCGCCCGAGAGCTCATGCGGGTAGCGCAGGAAGAACTTCTCCGGTGGGCGCAGGCCCGCCTTCGACAGCGCCTCGGCGACGAGTGCCTCCTCATCGCCCGGCACCCGGTGGACGCGCAGGCCCTCGGCGACCGCGTCGTAGACGGTGTGCCGCGGATTCAGCGCCCCCAGCGGATCCTGCAGCACCAACTGCACCTGCCGTCGGTAGTCCTTCAGTCTCCGGTAGTCCAGCGGCCTGCCCTCGAAGAGCACCTCGCCGCTCGTGGGTTTCTCCAGGCCGAGCAGGGTCCGCGCGAGGGTCGTCTTGCCGCAGCCGGACTCCCCGACGAGCGCGACGATCTCACCGGCCGCAACGTCGAGGTCGACGCCGTCCACCGCGCGCACGCGGCCGTTGAAGACCACGTGCAGGTCGCGCGCGCCCAGGATCGCTTTCGACTCGACCGCCGCATCCTCGACGTGGCGTGCCGCCGGGTCACCGATGCGCGGGAACGCCGCTGCGAGCGCGCGCGTGTGCTCGTGCTGGGGATTGTCGAAGACCTCCAGCGCCGGACCCTCCTCGACCACCTCGCCGGCGTACATCACCGCCACGCGATCGCATGTCGTGCCCAGCACGCCGAGGTCATGCGAGATGAGCACCATGCCCATGCCGAGATCGCGCACGAGCGAGGTGAGCACATCGAGCACCTGTGCCTGCACCATGACGTCCAGCGCGGTCGTCGGCTCGTCGGCGATGATGAGATCGGGCGCGCAGGCGAGGGCCATCGCGATCATCACGCGCTGGCGCTGCCCACCCGACAGCTGGTGCGGGTACGCCGATGCCCGCGACGCCGGCAGCCCCACCTGCTCGAGCAGTCCCTTCACACGCGCGTCGACCTCGCCCTCGGGCACCGAGCGATGCAGCCGGATCGGCTCGGCAAGCTGCGCGCCGATGGTCTGCACCGGATTGAGGGAGTGCAGTGCACCCTGGAAGACGATCGCGGCCTCGCTCCAGCGCACGGCTCGCAGGCGCCCCCACTTCATGCCGAGCACATCCTCGTCATCGAGCAGCACCTCGCCGCCCACGCGGGCGCTGTCCGGCAGGAGGCGCAGCACGGTCGCCGCGAGGGTCGACTTGCCGCACCCCGAGTCCCCGGCGATGCCGAGCACCTCGCCGCGCTCGACCGCGAGCGTCACCCCGCGCACCGCCGGCAGCGCCTCGGCACCGACGACGTAGTCGACGGTGACATTGCGCCACTGCAGGAGCGTCATGCGGCCACCGCATTGCTCCGGGGATCCACGATGCGCTCCATCGCGCGACCGACGAGGGTGAAGGACAGCACGACGAGCACGACGCAGATGCCGGGAGGAAGCACGTACCACCACGCACCCTGGCTCACCGCGCCCGAGGAGAAGGCGCTGTCGAGGATGGCCCCCCACGATGGTGCGAGCGGGTCGCCCAGGCCCAGGAAGCTCAGCGTCGTCTCCGACAGGATCACGATCGCCACCGTGAGGGTGGTGTTGGCGAGCACGAGCGGGAAGACATTGGGCAGCACGTGCCGCGTCATCTGATGCCAGTTGCCCGCGCCGAGCGCCTTGGATCGCTCGATGTAGGGCCGCCCCTCGATCGACAGCGTCTGCGCTCGGATGAGCCGCGCCGTGCCGGCCCAGGAGGTGATGCCGATGACGATGATCAGGTTGAGCGTGCTCGGTCCCAGCACGGTCGCGAGCACGATAGCCAGCGGCAGGAACGGGATGACGAGGAACCAGTCGGTCACACCCACCAGCGCGTGCGAGCCGACGCCGCGAAAGTGCCCGGCCATGATCCCCACCGCCGTGCCGATCACCATCGCCACGATCGTCGCCGCGAGGCCGACCGTGAGCGAGATGCGTGTGCCGTAGGCGAGCAGCAGAAGGATCGACCGACCGTCCTCGTCGGTGCCCAGCGGATAGGCGAGTGACGGCGCATCGAATCTCTCGCCCGTCGCCTTGGTGACATCGAGTGCATCGGCGGGGATGAGCAGTGGCGCCAGGATCGCGACGACGATGAAGATCGACAGGATGCCCAGGCCCGCCATGCCACCGCGGTCATGGCGGAATTCCCGCCAGAAGCGTCCGAACGCGGCCTTGCGCCGCTGCGTCTGAATGCTCACTCCCGCACCCCGATCACTCTCGGACCCGCGGATCGATGATGACGTAGAGCAGCTCGGCGATGAGGTTCGCACCGATCACCGCAATCGAGAAGAGCAGGAAGATCGCCTGGAGCAGCGGGATGTCGGGCCCGCGCAGCGCCTCGTAGGTGAGTAGCCCCAGCCCCGGCCAGGAGAAGACCGTCTCCACCGTGATCGCTCCGGTGACGACGAAGCCCAGCGACAAGAAGATGAGCGTGATCGTGGGCAGGAGCGCATTGGGTACGGCGTGCCGCTTGCGCACCATCACGTCTCTCAGGCCCTTGGCCCGCGCAAGCATGAGGTACTCCTGGCGTCGCTCGTCGATCAGCGAGGCACGCATGACGAGCGAGTAATCCGCGAGGTAGATGAGGGTGAGCGTGAGGCAGGGCAATGCCATGTGCCACAGCACGTTGAGCCAGCCGGCGGGGGTCGACGTGTCGACACCGGGGGAGACGATGCCGCCCACGGGGAAGAGACCGGGCAGTCCGAAGGCGCCTACTCCCAGGACGATGAGCAGCATCATGCCGAGCCAGAACTCCGGCATGGAGTAGAGCGTCAGCGTCGTACCCGTCGAGATCTTGTCGAAGCGACTGCCGGGCTTCCACCCCGCCCGGATGCCGATCCAGATCCCGATGATCGAGGCCAGCACGATGGCGGTGCCGAGCAGCAGCACGGTCGGCCAGATGCGCTCGCCGATGAGCTCCCAGACCGGCTGCGAGAAGCGCGTTGAATCGATTCCCGGATCGAAGGGATTGCGGATGTAGGTGAAGAACTGCTCCCAGATCGGCCGGTTCAACTCCTCGCGCAGCGCGGCGATCTGCTCGGCGTCCATATTGCGGCCGCGTGTGTAGAGGCCGATCGGATCGCCGGGCAGCATCCGGAAGAGGAAGAAGTTGAAGATGACGACGAAGCCGAGGGTCACGACCGCGCGCAGCACCTTGCCGCCGACGACGCGCGCTGTCGAGCCGGTGCCGCGGCGGGGCCGGATCGGATCCGGCTCGCCGACGGCGACCTCCTGGAGGAGGCTCACTCCCGGTCGCCCTCCTGCGACTTCGATCGCATCCGGACCAGTGCGACGACGAGGCCGACGATCACCAGTGCCGCGATCACCAGGCCGATGATGAGGCCCGTGTTGGACCCACCGGAGCTCGACTCGGCCGCGCTGGCACCGCTGGCATCCGCCGACTCGCTCGCTCCCGGTGAGGGGCTCGCCGTCGTGTCGCCACCGCTGTCGGCGCTCACCGGCGCGACGTTGGCGTACGAGTAGACGCCGTACTGGAAGAGCAGCGAGCCGCTGCCCTCCGGCTGCCCGACGAAGCCCGTGAAGCGGTCGGAGCGGTAGGCCTCGAGATTGTCGTAGTAGTACGTCACGACGTAGGGGACAGCGTCGTAGAGGATCTGCTGCATCTGCTTGACGATCTCCGCGCGGGCCGCCTGGTCGGTCTCCTCCGACTGGGCCGCGTAGAGCCGGTCGTACTCCTCATCGCAGAAGAACGAGTCCGACAGGTCGGCGTAGATCTCTCCGCCATCCTCGTAGGAGCGCTTGGCGCAAGTGAAGGTCGACAGCTGGTAGTCCGGGTCGGGCTCGACCACCCAGCCCCACTCGAACATGTCGAACTCCCCGCGCCCGATGATCTCGAAGAGCGCGTTCTCGTCCACCGGCTTGATCTCGGCCTCGATGCCGATCGCTGCAAGGTAGGACTTGAAGTACTCGCCGGACTTCACCGACGAGTCCGAGTCGGTGCGCACGAAGAGGCGATACTTCATGGGTACGCCGTCCGGGCCCACGCGCACGCCATCGGGACCCATGGCGTATCCGGCATCGTCCAGGATCTGGTTGGCCAGCGCCGGGTCGTAGGTCTGCGTGCCCGGATCGATATGCAGCGTCGTGTAGAGCGGCGGGATGATCGTCGACCCTGGTGTGCCGTAGCCGTTGAGGATCTTGTCGACCATCTGCTGGCGGTCGATGGCGTGCGAGATCGCCAGTCGCACCTTCTGGTCTTGCAGATGGGGATTGCCGTCGCCGATGGGCTTGCCGTCGGCGGTCGCCGCTCCCATGTTGAAGGCGAGCTCGTTGAAGCCGGAGTAGTCGCCGGCGTACGTCGTAATGCCCTCCTGCCCCTCGAGGGTGGAGAAGACATCCGCGGTGAGGCCCGTGGCGAAGTCCACCTCTCCCTTGATGAGCGCCTGGCCGAGGGCATCGGGGTTGTTGTAGATCCGGAAGATGAGCTCGTCGACCTTGGGCCGGCCGGCGTAGTAGCTGTCGTTGGCGACCAGGCGGATGAACTGCCCCGTGCGGCGCTCCGCGACGAGGAACGGCCCGGAGCCGACGAGCGGCTCGCCCTCGGGCTCATTGGCGAAGGACTTCACGGCCTTGGCGTCGACGCCGCTCCACACGTGCTCGGGGAGGATGTAGACCGCAAGGCGCTCCATGATCGGGGAGGGCGCACGGACCGTCATGACGACGGTGCGGTCATCGGTGGCTTCGACCGAGGTGATGTTGCGGACGTAGTTGCCGTAGTTGCGCTGCTCGTAGCGGCCCTCGAGGATCCGGTTGAAGGTGTAGGCGACGTCGTTGGCCGTCAGCGGGGTGCCGTCTGACCACACGAGGTCAGGGCGCAGGGTGTAGGTCCAGGTCTTGCCGTCCGCGGACTCCTCCCACGACTCCGCCAGGCCGGGTGCGGGGGTGAAGTCGGCCGAGCTCGGCTGCATGAGGGTGGCGTACTGCAGCTGGAACACCTCGTAGGCCTCGGCGAGGATGCCCGTGAAGGGGTTGAGCGAGTCGACGTCGCTCAGCATGCCGACGGTGAAGACCACGGGGTCGGCCGCCTGGGCCTGGGGTACGGCGGCCGCGGGCACCGCGGCGATAGCGGCTGCGGCCACTCCGGCGATCAGTCTGCGGATCACGTCATCTCCCTCGTAGTGTGCTCGAATGCCGCATCACCCGCAGAGCCCCGTCGCCCCGCGCGATCCCGGCGACGATCCCTACGCGTGGATGCGCGACGGGGATCGCGTGCTGCCCCACCTCGAGGCCGAGCGCGCCGCCTACGACGCGCGCATCGCGAGCCTCGCGGACCTCACGGCGGAGGTCCTCTCCGAACTCGTGGCGCGCACGCCGGATGCTGAACGCTCGGCCAGCAGGGATCACGGTTCCCATGCCTACTACACGCTCACGCCCCCGGGGCGCGAGTTGCCTGAATTGCGACGCGAGCTCCGCACGAACCCGGTCGAGGGAGCCGCGGGAGGAGCCCCCTCGGGCCAGCTGCTCATCGACCTCGCCTCCTATGGATCGCCGTACGCCGCCACCGGGGTGGTGGAGCCGAGTCCCGAGGGCGACCTGCTCGCCTACTCCGTCGATCTCGATGGCTCTGAGCGCTACACGCTGCGCTTCCGCGACCTCTCCAGCGCCCACGACCTCTCCAGCGCGCACGACCTGCCGCTGGAGATCGAGGACACCTACTACACCGGCGCCTGGGCCGACGGGTGGTTCTACTTCACCGTCATCGACGCGCTCAATCGTCCCTGTGAGGTGCACCGGGTCGATCCGCGCACCGGCGAGCGCCACGTCGTGATCACCGAGCCGGACCAGCGCTTCGAGCTCACCGTGCGCCGCAGCCAGGACCGCGTCGTCATCGCATCGCACTCGCGCACCACCAGCGAGTGCTGGAGCGTCACTGGCGGCGAGGCGGTGTCGATCCTGCCGCGCGTGCCTGGCGTTGAGTACGACGTGGAGTGGGACACCGACCGCTGGCTGATCGTGTCCAATGCCGACGAGGTGGAGTTCGCGATCACTGCCGAGGCCAGCCCGAGCGCCCCGGCACTCGACATCCGAGGGACCGCGAGCACTCCAGAGCGCGTCCACGACATGGTCGCCTTCGACGACGCGATCGTCACCTACTCGCGTGTCGACGGGGAGGGCTGCGTCCGCATCCTCGATCGGGATGGCGCGGTGCGCCATGACCTGCGACCGGAGCCCGGGGGATCGATCCGGCTGGGCCGCAATGAGGATCCCCACGCGGGATTCGTCACGGTCGTGACCGAGTCCTTCACCGATCCCACGCAATGGTGGGATGTCGATCTCGTCACCGGCGAGCGCCGTCTGCGCCACGCGCGCGAGGTGCCCGGGCACGATCCGTCGCAGTACGCCAGTGAGGTCGTCTACGCCGTCGCCGATGACGGCTGGCGCATCCCCATCGTCGTCACTCGCCGTCTCGGCACGCCCATGACCGCACCCTGCCTGCTCTACGGCTATGGCTCCTACGAGTCGATCGACGATCCCTGGTTCGACGTGAGCGTGCTGCCTCTCCTCGACCGCGGCGTGATCTTTGCCAAAGCCCACATCCGTGGCGGCGGAGAAGTGGGTCGCCAGCAGTGGATCGACGGTCACCTGCTCGCCAAGCGCAACACCTTCACCGACTACATCGCGGCGGCGGACCATCTCGCCTCTCTTGGCGCCGGGCCCTTCGTCGGCCGCGGAGGATCCGCGGGCGGCCTGCTGCAGGGTGCCGTCTATGCGATGGCTCCCCGGCGCTGGGCCGGGATCATCGCCGAGGTGCCCTTCGTCGATTGCATCAACTCCATGCTCGACCCGGATATCCCGCTCACGATCAATGAGTGGGAGGAGTGGGGTGACCCGCGCATCCCTGAGCAGCGCGCCTACATGGAGTCCTACACGCCCTACCTCCACCTGCCGGCGCCGGCCGATCGTCCGGCCCTGCTCGTCACCGCTGCCGTGCATGACCCGCGCGTGCTCGTGCATGAGCCGGCCAAGTGGGTCGCGGCCCTACGCCACTCCGACACCCAGCACGGCGAACGCGACAGCATCATCGATCGCGGCAGCATCGCCTTCCGCGTCGAAACCGGAGAGGGCTCGCACGGAGGGCAGGCAGGCAGATACGCAGCGCTCGCCGATGAGGCGGAGATCATCGCGTGGGTGCTCGCGGTGGTGGACACCTAGAAGACAGGTGGGTCGCTCGTCAACTCCCGCCCTCGACTCGAGCGGAAGGTTAATCGCCCTCCCGGGTCACCCTCGATGCGCCACCCGGTGTCGTGGATGAGGTGATGGTGGTGCCAGCACAGCCCCACGAGGTTGGACAGCACCGTCTCTCCACCGTGGCGGTAGTAGACGATGTGATGGACCTCGTCGATCCGTGAGCGGCAGCCGGTGAACCGGCATCGGCGATCTCGCATGAAGACCGCGCGTCGCAGAGCCGGGTGGATGGTGCGCACCTTGGGCATCATCGCGATGAGCTGACCCTGGCGATCGACCAGCAGGGGACGCACGGACGCATCGCAGGCGAGACGGCGTGCGGCGGCCCCGGTGATCATCGTCGTAGGCACACCGAACTGCTCGAGCCAGGCAACTTCTGCGGATTCCTCGTCGATGAGCACCTCGATGGGCACGGTCACGTTGATCGTCGGCCGCTCTCCAGTCACGAGCGGCATGGCGAGGTCACCACTCGCGGCTCCGGCGGCATCGAGGATGCGTGCCAGCGCGTCGAGATTGCGTTGTGACAGCGGTCGCGGATCGCGCGGAGCACCGGCACCGAGTGCCTTCTCCGACCAGGGGTCGAGGCCCCCTGCATCCGGAGCCGGATCGTCGCCCGCACCAGCGTCGCCAGCAGGGGGCACATCGCGGCGAGCGGACTCGAGCATCGCGACGAAGCGAGCTCCGAGCTCGGCATCGAGGGTCCCGTCGACGCGCACCAGGCCGTCGAGCAGCCGAGAGACATGAAGCCCGGTCGGTCGCTCTCGGTCGCGCGCGTCGATGGCGTCGGGATTGACGCTGTGGCACAGACTGCGCAGCCGCTGGTAGAACTCGCGCGGCTCGCATCGTCTCGCCACCTCGGCGATGGCCTCGTCGATGGCCCTGAGGTCATGGGACAGGGCCGGGTAGTGGCGGCGTAGGCGGGTGAGCGCGTCGACGTGCTGCCCGGAGATCTCGCCGCGCCGCCACGCATCGGCGACGCAGGGGAAGTCACTCACGGCCGCTCCGCGCTCGATGATCGACCGTGTGGATTGCAGGCCGTCGTTGCCGCTGCCATGCAGCCAGCTCACCGCGCTGCGTGCACCGTCAGCCTCCCACTCGTAGGAGGAGGCGAAGCGCTGGCTG
>JBIIDD010000032.1:0-8462 GCA_044238565.1 Candidatus Nanopelagicales bacterium | reverse complement strand
TGAAGTGCTCTCGAACGATCGGCCGTCCACACCGATCGCAGGGCTCGCCCTCCCGGCCGTAGGCATGCAGTGATCGGTCGAACCAGCCACTCTCGCCGTTGACGTTGACGTAGAGGGAGTCGAACGACGTACCCCCCTCGGCCAGGGCCTCGCTCATCACCGCGCGCACATGGGAGAGGAGCTCGCGCACGCGCGGTCCGGTGAGGCGCCGCCCGGGTACGTCGTAATGCAGGCGGGCACGCCACAGGGCCTCATCGGCGTAGATGTTGCCGATACCCGAGACCAGGGTCTGGTCGAGGAGGCAGCGCTTGATCCCCGCCGACCGCGTGCGGACTGCGCGCATGAATCCCGCGTCGTCGAATGCCGGGTCCAAAGGGTCCCGCGCGATGTGGGAGACGGACAGCGGCACCCGACCCCCGGCGCCGTCATCGGTCAACGCGTCAACGTGCATGCCACCGAACATCCGCTGGTCGACGAAGTGCAACTGACGATCGGCGCCCTCCATGGTGATGCGCACCCGGAGATGTCGCTCATCGCGGGAGCCAGGCTCGGGCAGGAGCATCTGCCCGCTCATGCCGAGGTGCACCACGAGTGCTCGATCGTCGTCGAGCACCAGCCAGAGGTACTTGCCCCGGCGACTCACCGAGCGCACCCAGCGACCTGCGAGCGCGTCGGCGAGGTCAGCGGGGCCGCCGGGCTGGCGGCGCACCGAGCGGGGCGCCAGCACCTCGACGCCCACGAGGCGTCGATCCGTCACGTAGGGAGCCAGCCCTCGGCGGACCACCTCCACCTCGGGAAGCTCAGGCACCCTGATGCCGCAGGGTGGCGGCGCGGTAGGCCGCCTCGGCCGCCTGCTGCTCGGCCTCCTTCTTGGAACGCCCTTCGCCCTCGCCCCACACGTCGGCGGCCACGCTCACCCTGGCCCGAAAGAGCTTGGCGTGATCAGGACCCCACTCGTCCACGGAGTATTCAGGCACGCCCAGGTCCAGAGCGGCGGTGATCTCCTGCAGCGAGGTCTTCCAGTCGAGTCCCGCACCCAGCGTGGATGCGTGGTCCACCAACGGATCGAAGAGCCGGTGGACGAGCGCCTCCGCAGCAAGGAGACCGTGTTCGAGGTACACCGCCCCGATCACGGCCTCGAGAGTGTCGGCGAGGATCGAGGACTTATCGCGACCGCCCGTGATCTCCTCGCCTCGGCCGAGTCGCAGGAGGTCGCCAAGTCCGAGCGAGCGGGCGACATCCGCAAGCGCCCGCGCATTGACGATGGCGGCCCGCATCTTGGCGAGATGCCCCTCGGAGACGTCCGGATACCGAAGGTAGAGCGACTCGGTGACGACAAGGCCGAGGACCGCGTCGCCGAGGAATTCCATCCGCTCGTTGGTAGGCAGACCGCCGTTTTCGTAAGCGAACGACCGATGGGTCATGGCGAGCTCCATGCGCTCGCTCGGGAGGGTCGCGCCGACGTCGGCGAGGACCTCCTCCATCGTGCTCACGTGCTCCTCGCTCATCGGGAGCCGCCATCGGCGACAGGGGGGTCCGGGACGAGACAGGCGGCGAGTTGGGAGACGGTCACCGCACGCAAGGCGGCGGCGGCGTCGCTGCGCCACCCGGCTTCGCCCACCGCGTCAGTCCAGCAGATGCAGGCCAGCGAATCCCAGCCGAGCGGCGCCAGGGGCGTGTCGGCACGCAGGGTCGCGGTATCGAGACCGAGCACGCGAGCGACCGCATCTCGGGCGACCGAGATCGGCGGCTCAGCCGAGGGCATGCGCTGCTCAGACGTCGAGGACGCGTCGCTTGGCGTAGGTGCCGCACGTGGGGCACACGGTGTGCGCGAGCTTGGGCTCACGGCAACGGGCGCAGGACACCAGCGTGGGGGCGGTGGCCTTCCACTGGGAACGGCGATGCCGGGTATTGGAGCGGGAGGTCTTCCGCTTGGGAACGGCCACGTCAATCGTCCTTGTCTTCATCGTGCACCGTGTCGCGCACGAGGTCCTGCTGGTCTTGCGGAGCCTCGGCGAGCAGCGCTCCCAGCGCGGCCCAGCGAGGGTCTTGCACTTCGTGGCGATGACCGGGGTCAAGCGCGAGGAGTGCGCCGCATTCGGCACACAGCCC
Organism: Candidatus Nanopelagicales bacterium; assembly: GCA_044238565.1. Lineage (GTDB taxonomy): Bacteria > Actinomycetota > Actinomycetes > S36-B12 > S36-B12 > Mxb001. The sequence goes on along the minus strand of JBIIDD010000032.1, from coordinate 6,350 downwards.
CGGGCAGTCATCCCGGCACAGCGGTGCGATCGGCAGTCGCAGCACGACTGCATCACGCACCATCGCCTCGAGGTCGATGAGATCGTCCTCGATGACAGGTGGGGCATCCTCCTCGTCGTCGACCCCCTCGTCCACGCGATGACCTCGCGCGTCCTGAGGCGGGTAGACGAACAACTCCTGGACGTCCACATCCTCGTCCCAGGTGAAGGGCTCGAGACAACGCGCGCATTCGGCGTCGACCCTCGCCCGGATGGACCCGGAGACGAGCACCCCCTCCACCACCGACTCCAGCCTCAGATCGAGGTCGACGTCGCTGCCTTCGGGGACCCTGGCCAGCCCCGCTCCCCAACCCGTCGTAGCCGGCACCTCGAGGTGCAGGTCCTTCATCGCGCCCGCCCGGCGACCCAGGTCGCGGGTGTCCACGACGAAAGGTGCACGGGGGTCGAGGGCGTTCAGGACTCCTCCGACTGCTCCAGGCCGGGGAAACCGGCCGCGCCAAGGATACGCCAGGGCCACCCGTGCCCGCCAATGCCGGGGCTCAGTCGGGAATCGGCCCCTCGTCCTCGGCGTACTCCTCCTCGAGTTCGGCCTGGCCGCGCAGCTTGTCGCGCCCGCGCTCCACCGCCGAGAGGGTCTTGTGGAGGGTGATCTCGAAGGTGGCCAGGCGGGCGTCGATGTAGTCATCGGTTTCGCGGCGCATCCGCGTCACCTCGTCGAAGGTCTCTCCGCGCAGGGCCTCGGACTCGGCCACAGCGACGAGGTAGACCTCGTGCTGGGACAGCATGCGCAGTTGCTCCTCGCGTGCCTCGGCGATGAGACGGTCGGCCTCCCGACGCCCTTCGGAGACGACGGCCTCGCGCTCTGCGAGCAGCTGGTCGGCATCGGAGAGAGAGCTCGGCAGGGCGTCGCGGATGTCATCGATGAGGTCGAGGACGACGGCGCGGTTGACCATGCAGGACGCCGACAGCGGGACTGCCTTCGCCTCCTCGATAAGCACGGAGAGCTCTTCGAGCTTCTGATCGACGTCCACACGCCACCTCCTGTCGACGAACCGACGACCGCGTCAGCCCGCTGCACATCCAGCGCCCGACACTAGCGCCGCTGCTCCAGTGTGGCGTGGAGCCGCTCCAGGACGACATCCGGGACCAGTCCCTCGACGCTGCCGCCGTGTGTGGCGACCTCCTTGACGAGGCTGGACGAGAGATAGCTGTAGAGGGGATTCGTGGAGACGAAGAGCGTCTCCACCTTGGCCAGGCGGTAGTTCATCTGGGCCATCTGCAGCTCGTAGTCGAAGTCGCTCACCGCGCGCAAGCCCTTGACGATGGCCTGGACCCCGTGCTCCTTGCAGTAGTCGACGAGCAGGCCGTAGAAGGAGTCCACCTCGACGTTGGGCAGGTCGGCCACAACCTCGCGAAGCATGTCGATGCGCTCGTCCACCGTGAAGAGACTCGACTTGGTCTTGTTGATGAGCACCGCCACGATCACGCGGTCGGCCAGCGTGGATGCTCGCCGGAAGACATCGAGGTGCCCATTGGTGACCGGGTCGAAGGATCCGGGACAGACCGCGACGTGCATCACGCCTCCTCTGACGGGCTGGCCCGGCGGACCGACGCGGCCGCTCCTGACGGGCTGACTTGACCGTACCAAAGCGCGGTATCGCCGTAGTCGCGCTTGCGAAGCTGCTCCCATCCCGTTTCGGGCCAGGGGGCCGGTGAGCGTGTCGACCGCTCGACGATGACGAGCGCTTCCTCGGCCAAGGCGCCGTGGGTCGCCAGGGATGCGAGGAGTGCGCGCACGTCATCGTCCGGCAGCGCGTACGGCGGGTCGACGTACATCAGGTCGTAGGGGCCCTGGTCGGGGCGCCAGGTCATGGCGTCGGCCGAGACGACTCGTGCGCGCGGATCCACCGCGGCTGCGTTGCGCCGCAGGACCTCCAGGCACCGTCGGTCGCGCTCGATCAGGGTGGCGCTGCGGGCGCCCCGGCTCATGGCCTCGAGCCCGACGGCACCGGAGCCCGCGAAGATGTCGAGCACGCGGACATCGCCCCATCCGCCCTGGTGCGCGTGCACGTGCGCATCGAGGCTGGAGAACAGAGCTTCGCGCACACGATCGGTGGTGGGACGCGTGCCGTCGGGGGGCGCAGCGAGGCGACGTCCACCGGCCTGACCGGCGATGATCCGCATGTCAGCCCTTCTCCAGGAAGTCGGCGCGATCGTCGGCGGCGAGCATCCGCACGCGCTCACGCAGCACCGGATGGCGCGCCAACTGCGGGTCAGCGGACACGATCTCCTGCGCGGCCTGACGCGCCTCCTCCACCAGTGGCTCGTCGCGGATCACCTCGAGGAGCCTCAGCGAGGAGCGTCGACCCGACTGAGCTGTGCCGAGGATGTCCCCTTCACGACGCGCTTCGAGGTCCACCCGGGCCAGTGCGAAGCCATCGGTCGTGGCTGCCACCGCTGCAAGCCTCTCCCGGGCCGGCGAACCCGGCTCGGCGGCGGTGACGAGAAGGCACAGGCCGTCGCCTCCGCCGCGGGCGATGCGACCGCGCAACTGGTGGAGTTGCGAGATGCCGAACCTCTCGGCGTCGAGGATCACCATCATGGACGCCTCCGGCACATCCACGCCGACCTCGATGACCGTCGTGGAGACGAGGACGTCGAGTGCGTCGTCGTCGTCGGAGGGAAGGGTGAAGCGTCGCATCGCCTCGTCCTTGTCCTCCGATGGCATGCGCCCGTGGAGTACGCCGACGCGCAGGCCGGCGAGCCAGCGGTCCGACAGGGCCCGCGCCACGTCGATGACGCTCGACAGCGGCGACTCCTCGGGTGTCGCCTCCCGATCCGCATCGACCTCATCCGAGCTCGTGGCGGCCGCGTCGTCTCCGATGCGAGGGCACACGACGAAGACGCGCCCTCCCGCCTCGACCTCTTCCCGCACGCGATCCCATGCGCGCACGAGGTGGGAGGGTTGCTCGCGAGGGGCCACGACGTGCGTAGCAATCCGGCCGCGACCCGGGGGGTACTCATCGATGACGCTGACATCCAGGTCTCCGAAGACGGTCATGGCCACCGTGCGGGGAATCGGCGTCGCCGTCATCACGAGCACGTGGGGTCGCATGTCTTCGGCCCCACGCGTCGTCAGTGCGGCGCGCTGCTCCACGCCGAAGCGATGCTGCTCGTCGACAACAACGAGTCCGAGGTCGGCGAAGTCGACCGTGTCCTCGAGCAGGGCGTGGGTGCCTACGACGATGCCTGCCTCTCCGCTCGCGATGGCGGCGAGCTCCTCGCGCCGCTGCTTGGCCGACTGGGAGCCTGAGAGATAGGCGACGCGCGTGCCGATGTCGCCGGAGCCCAGCAGCCCCGACTCAGCGAGCGGGCCAAGCAGGCTGCGAATCGTGCGCAGATGCTGCTGCGCGAGGACTTCGGTGGGAGCGAGCATCGCCGCCTGCGCGCCCGCATCCACCACCTGGAGCATGGCGCGCAGGGCGACGAGAGTCTTGCCACTGCCGACATCTCCCTGGAGGAGGCGCTGCATGGGGTGGCTGTCGGAGAGGTCGGTGGCGATCTCACCGCCGACGCGCACCTGCGCCGAGGTGAGGGCGTAGGGCATGCGCCCATCGAAGGCCTCGAGCAAGCCCCCGGAGGAGACTGGTCGCGGCATCGCAGCCTGGGCGAGACGCTCCTCGCGTCGCTGGGCCAGCACGACCTGGAGGTCGAAGGCCTCCTCGAAGCGCAGCCGGCGGCGCGCGGCCTCGATGGAGTCTTGATCGGCTGGCCGGTGGATCCCGCGGAGTGCATCGTCGAGCCCGAGGAGGCCCTTCTGCATCCGCACGGCCGGCGGCAGCGGATCCTCGATATCGGCGAGGGAGTCCAGCGCGAGGCGCACCGCCTGCTGGATCCGCCAACTCGGCAGTCCCGCGGTAGCGGGGTAGATCGGGATGAGCAGATCGGAGAAGGCCGCCTCCGCCTCACGGTCGAGCTCGGCCTCCGCGTCAGCGGAATCCTCGACGAGGCGCAGGCCGCTGTCGGGAATCATCACGTGGCGCGGGTGCGCGAGTTGACGCGTGCCGCCATACGCCGAGACCGTGCCGGCGAAGAGCCCGCGTCGACCCACGCGGAATTCGCGCTCCACACGCCACGGCTGGTTGAAGAACACCAGGCTGATGCGCCCTCGGCCGTCGGAGACGACGACCTCGGTCACGGTGCCCTTGCGCTGCTGCATCCTGCGATTGGACGCCGATACGACCTCAGCGAGCACGGTGACGTGTTCACCCACCTCCAGGGAGTCCAGGTCGGTGAGTTCACCGGGATCGATGTAGCGGCGGGGATAGTGACGCAGCAGGTCGTCGACGGTCTCGATGCCCAGGCCATCACGCAGGGCCTTGGCGGTCTTGCCGCCGGCGACCGCGGAGACGGGAGCGGCGGGGCTCACGCGCGCCATCGTCACTCCACGCCGATGATGACCGGCCATAGCGGCTGGCCCCCGTCGATGGAGATCACATCGACTCCGGGGTGCCGGCGCTGCATCGTCTCGCTCAGGGCATCCGAGGCGACAGCATCCAGGTCCTCGCCGTAGACGAGGGTCAGGAGCTCTCCTCCACCGCCGAGGAGCCTGTCGGCCACCGCTGCGGCGACGGCGTCGACGTCGGATCCGATGTCGACGATGTCGCCCTCGGCCAGGCCGAGCACATCGCCGACGCGACACGGCCCCGCCGTGGTGAGGGCGTCCTTGGACGCGATCGTCACCGCGCCATAGCGAGTGGCTCCCACGGCACGCGTCATCGCCACGACCGCATCGTCGAAGCGCGCAGCAGGATCATGGACAGCGAGCGCCGCGAGGCTCTGCACGATGGATCGAGCGGGGATCACGGAGACGCGCAGTCCCTCGGCACGCGCCTGCTCGGCCGCAGCCTCGGCGACGGCGAGGGAGTCCGAGTCGCTGGGCAGCATCACGACCTCGGCGGAGGTCGCGCGATGGACGCCATCGAGGAGCTCGGCGGTCGAGGGCCGCCGTCGCGGACGCGCCGGCACCGCTACTGCACCGTTCTCGGCGACGAGCGCCGCCGTGCCGGGTCCGTGCGTGACGACGACGAGGCCGCGCCCCGACAGCGGTGGCGTCGACGTCGCATCGGGGAGGTAGGTGACACGGATCCGCTCGAGGCTGCCGGTCGCCAGACCGGCCTCGATGGCCGCTCCCGCGTCGTGGACGTGCACGTGCACGTTCCACAGGTCGGCATCGCCGGTCACCATGAGCGAATTGCCCAGGGGTTCGAGAGCCAACCGCAGGCGCGCAACGCCCTCCGCGTTGGCGGTGACGAGGTACATCACTTCATACGACGGCTCCCCCGCCATGGGCACGGGCGCCCCGTGGACCACGTGCGGAGCCGGCAGCTTGGCACGGGTGGAGGGGCGCGGACGCCGCCGCCGGACGCCGGTGACGACTTCGAGAAGGGCGTCGTACACGACGACGAGCCCCTGACCGCCCGCATCGACGACGCCCGCGTCGCGCAGCGCGGGCAGCTGCTCGGTCGTGAGTGCGAGTGCTTCATGCGCCGCGTTGACCGCACGTTCGATGACGGCCACCAGGTCGGCACCTGAATCGACGGCCTGATCCGCGGAGTCCGCCGCTGCCCGCGCGACGGTGAGAATCGTGCCCTCCACCGGATGCGAGACTGCGGCGTACGCCTCGTCGCTCGCGGCGCGTAGAGCGCGTCCGACGATGTCGGGTGTGAGCGCGTTGCCATCGGATACTGCGCCGAGCACCCCCGAGACTCCGCGCACGATCTGGGCCAGGATGACACCGGAGTTACCGCGCGCGCCCAGGAGTGCACCCCGCGCCATGGCGGCAGCGACGTCAGCAGTGCGGGGCCTCGCTCCGCGCTCTTCCTCGACATCGAAAACCTCGTCGATCGCGGCGCAGGCCGACTCGACCGTGAGGAACATGTTGGTCCCGGTGTCGCCATCGGGGACGGGGAAGACATTGAGGGCGTCGATCGCGGCGCGCTCCTCGCCCAGGGCCTCGAGCGAGGCCTCGGCCCAGGCGCGCACAGCGGCAGCGTGCAGGCGAGTAGGCCCGGGCTGCGCCATGGTCACCTCCCCGCCCACCTCTGGGCCCACCTCTGGGCCCACCCCCTCGGATGTGGCCTCGCTCACCGTATCCCCCGGGGCGGACCGTGGCGGGCCTCCCGGTTTGGGCTGCGCCGCTCCTCTCGGCTACCCTCATGGGGCTGCTGCCGACGGCGGCGGCATGCGACCTGGGCCCGAGGGGGCCCGCGCTGATGACCTGAGGAGTTCACCGTGGCTGCCACCTGTGACGTCTGCGGCAAGGGCCCGGGCTTCGGCAACAGCATCTCG
>JBIIDD010000031.1:0-8531 GCA_044238565.1 Candidatus Nanopelagicales bacterium | reverse complement strand
CGTTGTCGGTCGCGGACTTCATGGCGCGTCGGCGAGCGGCATGCTCTGAGGCGGCCGACATGAGCAGCGCGGTGTAGACCGCGTGATCGATGTAGCGAGGGAGAAGGGCGTCGAGGACGGTGTCGGCGCCAGGCTCGAACTCGTAGAGCGGGAAGGGCAGGGACTCACCCGATTTCGCCTCCACGACCTCGTCGACGATTTCCAACGGCAGGATGCGTCGCACCCGCACCTGCTGGACCGCCATGTTGACGAAGTGGGTGTAGACGACGTGGATCTCGTCGATTCCCCCCTCCGACTCCGGCGTGAGGAAGGCCTGCAGGAGGTCGTCACCGATCGCACGCGCGTCGGCGTAGGTCGGCTGATCGGTGAAGCCGGTGTACTGGCCACCCATCGTGATCCCGCGGAAGCGGTACCACGCCACACCCTTGCGTCCGACGACAAACGGGGTGACGTCGAGACCCTGCTCATTGAGCAGGCGCGTGAGCCCTGCTGCCTCGCGGATCGCATTGGCGGAGTAGGCACCCGCAAGACCGCGATCCGCTGTGACGACGAGCACGGCAGCGCGGTCGCGCACCTCGGGTGCGCGGACCAGCGGGTGGTTGCCAATGTCGCTGGCGTGGCTCGCTGCCGCGGAGACCGCCTGGGTGAGCTGGATGAGGTACGGCGTCGACGCATCGAGGCGCTGCTGCGCCTTGACGATGCGCGACGACGCAATCAACTCCATGGCCTTGGTGATCTTCTTCGTCGCCTGGACGGACTTGATCCGTCGGCGGAAGACCCTCAGCTGCGCACCCATGACGTATCTCCTCGACCTGCGCCTATGCCCGTCGCGTCCGCGTGATCTGCGTCGGGTCGATGTCATCCTCGGACAGGGCCGGCACGGGCTCGTCCTTGATGAGCATCTCGCCCGTGTGCGTCGTGAACTGGCGCTTGAAGGCGTTGATGGATGTCGTGAGCGTGGTGATCGTGTCATCGGACAGATCAGAGGTCTGCCGGATCGTCTCGAGGATGCCCGGCTGCTCGCGCTGGATGTAATCGAGGAACTCGGCGTCGAAACGGCGGATGTCTTCGACCGGGACGTCATCGAGCTGTCCGGAGGTACCCGACCACACCGACACGACCTCGCGCTCCATGGCCTGCGGCTGGTACTGCGGCTGCTTGAGCAGCTCGACCAGGCGCGTGCCACGGGCCAGCTGGGCCTTGGAGGCGGAGTCGAGATCGGAACCGAAGGCAGCGAAGGCCTCGAGCTCGCGGAACTGCGCGAGGTTGAGTCGCAGGCTGCCCGCCACCTTCTTCATGGCCTTGGGCTGGGCTGAGCCACCGACGCGCGACACCGAGATGCCGACGTTGATGGCGGGGCGCACGCCCGAGTTGAAGAGATCGGACTCGAGGAAGCACTGACCGTCGGTGATCGAGATGACGTTGGTCGGGATGTAGGCCGACACGTCGTTGGCCTTCGTCTCGATGATGGGCAGGCCCGTCATCGAACCGCCACCCATCTCGTTGCTGAGCTTGGCGCAGCGCTCGAGCAAGCGGGAGTGCAGGTAGAAGACGTCGCCGGGGTACGCCTCGCGGCCCGGCGGGCGGCGCAGCAGGAGCGACACGGCGCGGTAGGCCTCGGCCTGCTTCGACAGGTCGTCGAAGACGATGAGGACGTGCTTGCCCTGGTACATCCAGTGCTGGCCAATCGCCGAGCCGGTGTAGGGAGCGAGGTACTTGAAGCCGGCGGGATCGGATGCGGGGGCGGCGACGATGGTCGTGTAGTCCATCGCGCCGTACTCCTCGAGCGCACCCCGGACGGATGCGATGGTCGAGCCCTTCTGGCCGATGGCGACGTAGATGCAGCGCACCTGCTTGGTCGGATCACCCGACTCCCAGTTGGAGCGCTGGTTGATGATCGTGTCGAGGCACACAGCGGTCTTGCCGGTCTGGCGGTCGCCGATGATGAGCTGGCGCTGACCGCGACCGATGGCCGTCATGGCGTCAATGGCCTTGATGCCGGTCTGCATCGGCTCCTTGACGGGCTGGCGCTCGACGACGGTGGGCGCCTGGACCTCGAGCGCGCGGCGGGTCTCTGCGGCGATCGGGCCCTTGCCGTCGATGGGATCACCCAGGGGATCGACGACGCGACCGAGGTAGGCGTCGCCGACCGGGACGGAGAGGACCTCGCCCGTGCGGCGTACCGGCTGGCCCTCCTCGATGCGCGAGCCATCGCCGAGGAGGACGACGCCGATCTCGCGCACGTCGAGGTTGAGGGCCACACCGAGCAGGCCACCCTCGAACTCGAGGAGCTCATTGGTCATCGCCGAATGCAAACCCTCGACGCGAGCGATGCCGTCACCCGTCTCGATCACTCGGCCGACTTCCTCGCGGGCCGTGGTGGGCGAGTACGACTGGACGTTCCGCTCGATCGCGCTCCGGATCTCATCCGGCCGGATCGTCAGCTCCGTCATGGTGCCTGCTCTCCTTCTTCGGTCGCCCTCGGCGACGTGGTTCGTGCTGTCTTGTGCTGTCTTGTGCTGTCTGGAGTTGTCTTGCGGATCAGCCCAGCATCGAGCGTCGGGCTTGTTCGAGGCGTGCCGCCACCGTGCCGTCGATGACTTCATCGCCGACGGTGACGTGCACTCCTCCGAGGACCGCCTGATCGACGGCCACATTCAGCCGCACCTGGCGCCCCTTGAGTGAGCTCAGCGCAGCCGCGAGGCGACGCTCCTGCTCTGCGTCGAGAGGCTGGGCCACGCGCACCTCGGCGACGATCCGCTGACGCTGGCGAGCCGCTGCCTCGGCCAGGTCGTCGACCACGGCGTCGATGCGGCGGCCGTGCAGATGGCCGACGGCGTAGCCGAGCACGAGCCGGGTCGTCGCCGTCGATCGATCCTTCAGGAGGTCCTCGACGATTCCAGCCTTCGCCGCAGCCGATAGGTCGGGTGCGGTCAGGGCCATCTGCAGCTCCGGAGAGGAGTCAACGGCCCGGCCGAAGCGGAAGATCTCGTCCTCGGTCGCGTCGAGGTCTCCAGCCGCGTCGGCCACCATGAAGGCAGCCTGGTCGGCAAGAGCCTCGATGCCGAGGAGGAGATCCGCGTCGGACGACCAGCGTCGACGGACCGCCTCCTGCACGGTGCGCACGGTGAGTGGGCTGACACGCGACGCTAGGAGCGACGCCGCGAGTTCGGAGCGCGAGTCGGCCGATTGACCAGAGTCGGCGAGGGCCGTGCGCAGCGTCTTCTCGCGATCGAGGAGATCGGCGACGGAGAGGAGTTCGGCAGGAAGCGCCGCCAACCCCTCCGCGCCACGCTGGCCATCGAGCCAATCGGAAAGCTCCGACAGGCTGCTACGACTCGCACCCAACATCAGCGACCAGCTCCCTGCTGCGCGACCTGGGACTCGAGGTCGGCAAGGAAGGAGTCGACGGTCGACTTGACGCGTGCATCGTCGGTGAGGGACTGCCCCACGACCTTGCCCGCGAGCGCCACCGCGACCTCGCCCACCTGACGGGTGAGCTGAGACGTGGCCTGCGCGCGCTCTGCCGCGAGCTGGGCCTCGGCCTGAGCCGTCACGGCTGCTGCGGCAGCGCGAGCCTCGGTGCGCGCCTCCTCGACGATGGCCGCACGGTCAGCCTGAGCCTGCGTGCGGATGGCAGCGGCCTCCTCGCGAGCGGATGCGAGCGCCGCTCGATACTCCTCGAGTGCGCGCTGGGCCTCCGCCTGTGCCTCCTCGGCCTTGCGAAGACCGCCCTCGATGGCCTCGGTGCGGGCTTCGAGGGCCGCCTTGATCTTGGGCAACGCGACCTTGGCGAGCACGCCGAAGACGATGAAGAACGCCAGCAGTCCCACGACCAGCTTGTCCAGCGGGACTGCCAGGACACTCGGCATCGGTTCGTCAGTGCTCGCGGCCGCGAGGATCTGACCCGTGATGAAGTTCGACACGGAAGGCCCGATCAGGTGCCGTAGACGAACGGGACGACGAAGCCGATGAGGGCAAGAGCCTCAGCGAGGGCGAAGCCCAGCAGCATGTTCTGGCGAATGACGCCATAGGCCTCGGGCTGGCGAGCGATCGCCTGGACGCCCTGGCCGAAGATGATGCCGATGCCGACGCCCGGGCCAATGGCCGCGAGGCCATAGCCGACGGAGCCGATCGAGCCGGAGAGCTCAGCGAGCAGTGACATGTCATTTCCTTCGTGTCCGGGCCGGCAGTCTGGTCTGCCGGTCTGGGGGATTCAGTTGTCGGGCAGGAAGTGCGTGGTGGTGCTGGTCCGTGCGTTGATCTCAGTGCTCCGCGTGCAGCGCACCGCTGATGTAGACAGCGGTGAGCAGGGTGAAGATGTAGGCCTGGAGTGCCTGGATGAGGAGCTCGAAGCCCGTCATTGCCACTGCCATCGTGAACGAGGCAGCCGCCCCGAGGATGCCGATGACGGTGAAACTCAGGAGGTAGAACGCCGCGATGCTGAAGGTGGCGAGAAGCAGGTGCCCCGCGAACATGTTGGCGAAGAGTCGGACGGCGTGGGTGAAGGGCCGGACGATGATGTTGGAGATGAACTCGATGGGCGCCAGGAGCACGTACATCGGCTTGGGCACCCCGGGCGGGAAGAGCATGCCCTTGAAGAACCCGACGAAGCCCTGGCGATAGATGCCCAGGGGCACCCACGTGAAGTACACGATGAGGGCGAAGGCCACGGGGATGGCGAAGACGCTCGTCACAGGGAAGTTCGCGAAGGGAACGACTCCGAGGAAGTTGAACACCCAGATCAGGAAGAAGAACGAGAAAAGGAAGGGGACGAACTTGTCACCCTCTTTGCCGATGACATCGCGGGCGATGCCGTCGCGGATGAAGAGATATCCGGTCTCGCCGATGTTCTGGGCACCCCTGGGCACGATCTGGGGCTTGCGGAAGGCGTAGAGGAAGAAGCCCAGGACCACGACGACCGAGATGGCCATGAGGATCGACACCTTGTTGATGCCGAAGTCGACGCCAAAGATGTTGAAGGAGACGAGGTTGTCGTAGAAGAAGATGCCCGTGCCCGGGGCGGGGAACCCGCAGGGGTTCTCGGCATTCTCGAAGTGGCAGTTGATGCTGCCAGCGGCGACAAGGCTCACGCGGCGCCTCCGCGGCGATGAGCGCGCAGGATGCGGGTCGCACGGTCGGGCACGGCCTGATCCTCTCCAGGGGCGGACGCCTCAATGCGGCGGTGGACGAGATATAGCGAGAGGAACATACCGATCAGGGCGCCCGCGCCGATCAGGAGGGGGGCGTTCCCCAGCCACAGCGACAGGAGCCAGCCGAGACCGGCGTAGAGCAGGATCCCGGTGAGGAGATGGCTCACGATGATCCAGGCCGTGTTGGCGGTGTTCCAGCCCTCTCGGACGAGAGTCTCATCCGTCACGCGCGCCCCACTAAACCTCATAGCGGCGGCCTCTCCTGCTGCGGATCGACGTACAGCACCTTGGTGCGCGCGAAGATCCAGACTTCTGCCACGGTCCACGCGAGGGTGCAGGCCACGATCGTGAGCGCGAACACTCTCGTGTCGAAGGCCGTCGTCCCCTGGAAGAGGATGATGAAGATGAAGAGGACGCCGATCTTCAGCAGGTAGACCATGAGGGCCACGGACATGGCCATCTGGGGGGCGTTGCGCAGGACCGCCCCCACGGCTACCTGGCCCACGGTGAAGAAGGCCACGACGATCACGGTGCCGATGGCGGCTCCCAGGAGGGCCTTACCGGGGTCCGAGGCCACCAGGGCGCCGATCAGGGCCGCCACGATGCCCACGGCCACGGTCACGGGTATGGATACCCGCAGGACCAGGCGGTCGATGGACGGCATGCACTTCTCCCGGAGTCGGCTCCCCTCACGCTATCGACTCGGCCGCGGGGCGCGCGCCGGGGTGCCTATCCGCGGGTACCGGTGCGCTGACCGCCCTTGGTTCCGGCCGCCCGTGCACCATCCGGCCTCAGCGCGGCGAAGAGGACCGCGAGCGACCCGGCGACCAGCAGAAGCAGCGCATAGGCGACCGGAATGAAGGCGAGCGCCACGGCCGTGCCGGCGACGACGCCCGTCCAGGCGTACATCAGCAGCACGGTGCGGCGCTGCGAGTGCCCCATCTCGAGCAGGCGATGGTGCAGGTGCTGCTTGTCGGGAGCGAACGGCGATCGACCCTGCCGCGTGCGACGCAGGACGGCGAGGCCGAGGTCCAAGAGCGGCAGGACGAGTACGGCGAGAGGGAGCAGGATCGGCAGGAGCGCGGGGAGCAACGTGCCTCCCTCGATGGCCGCGGGATCGATCTGCCCGGAGAGAGTGATGATGCTGGCCGCGAGCAGGAACCCCAGCAGCATGGAGCCGGTGTCGCCCATGAAGATGCGCGCGGGAAAGACGTTGTAGGGCAGGAATCCCAGGCACATGCCCACCAGGAGGGCGGAGACCAAAGTGGCCATGGTTGCGCGCTCGAAGCCCACCTCGACCGAGAGCAGGTAGCTATAGGCGAAGAAGGCAAGTGCCGCTACGGCGACGATCCCGGCCGCCAGGCCGTCCAGACCATCGACCATGTTGATCGCGTTGATGCAGACGAGGACCACGAGCACCGTGAGCAGCACACTGGTTACGGGGTCGAGCACGAGCGTGCCGCCGAAGGGCAACCAGATGATGGAGATGCCCTGAAGCGCCATGACGGCGGCCGCGAGCACCTGGCCGGCGAGCTTGGTCGGCGCAGCCAGCCCCCAGCGGTCGTCGATGAGGCCGAGCACGACGATGATCGCCGCACCGCTGAGCAGGGCGAACGTCTGACTGTCACCCACCTCGAAGACCGAACTCATCTGCGGGAGCTTGCTAGCCAGCAGCAGCCCGGCGCATAGCCCAGCGACCATGGCGAGTCCGCCCAGACGCGGGGTCGGCTCATCGTGGACATCACGATCGCGCACCTCCGCCATCGCCCCCCAGCGCAGCGCGAGGGCGCGTGCGAGCGGGGTGACGAGATACGTCACGGCTGCAGCCGCGACGAGGCAGAGGAGGTATTCGCGCACGGGTGGGCGCCTAGACCCCGACCGGAGCCTCGGCGTAGGCGGGGAACCTGCGCACGAGTGCGTTGACCGAGTCGGCCACCTCGCGTGCACTGGACGGCTCCTTGACAGCCCGGGCGATCAGCTGGCCGATCTCGGACATCTCGGCCTCCCCCATGCCCTGCGTGGTGACCGAGGGGGTGCCCACGCGGATCCCCGAGGCCACAGCAGGGGGCTGGGGGTCATAGGGGATGGCGTTCTTGTTGAGCGTGATGCGCGCGTCGTCGCAGCGGACCTCGGCATCGGCACCGGTGACGCCCACACCCCGCAGATCGATGAGCGCGAGGTGGGTGTCGGTGCCCCCGCTCACGGGCCGCATGCCCTCATCGGCCAGGGTCGCCGTGAGCGCCTGGGCGTTGCGGATCACCTGGGCGGCGTAGGCCTGGTACTCGGGCGACATGGCCTCCTTGAGTGCCACGGCCTTGGCTGCCACCGCATGCATGAGGGGCCCGCCCTGCATCATCGGGAAGACGCCCTTGTCGATGGCGGCAGCGTGCTCGGACTTGCACAGGATCATGCCACCGCGCGGACCGCGCAGGACCTTGTGCGTGGTGAAGGTGACGACGTCGGCGAAGGGCACGGGGCTGGGGATCGCCTTGCCGGCAACGAGTCCGATGAAGTGCGCGGCGTCGACCATGAGGATGGCGCCGACCTCGTCGGCGATCGCGCGGAAGGCGGCGAAGTCGATGAGGCGCGGGTATGCCGTCGCCCCGGCGATGATCATGCGCGGCTTGTGCTGCAGCGCAATGGATCGGACCTCGTCATAGTCGATGGTCTCGGTGTCCTCTCGGACGCCGTAGGAGACGACCTCGAACCACTTGCCGGAGAAGTTGACCTTGGAGCCGTGGGTGAGATGTCCGCCGTGCGGCAGGCTCATCGCGAGCACGGTCTCACCAGGCTTCACGAAGGCGCCGTACGCCGCGAGGTTGGCGCTCGCACCGCTGTGCGGCTGGAGGTTGGCGTGCTCGGCGCCGAAGAGTTCCTTCGCCCGCTCGATGCCGATGATCTCGGCCTTGTCGACCTCCGCGCAGCCGCCGTAGTAGCGCTTGCCGGGGTAGCCCTCGGCGTACTTATTGCTCAGGGTCGAGCCGAGCGCAGCGAGGACGGCGGGTGAGGTGAAGTTCTCGCTCGCGATGAGCTGCAGGCCGCCGCGGGCGCGCTCGAGCTCGGACAGGAGGATGCCCGCGATCTCAGGATCCTCGGACTGCAACTGCCCGAAGTCCGGGCCCCAGAATGTCTCGCTGCCCACGGCGCACTCCCCTCACTCCGGCGGATTTCCACCGTCGGGTGCGAGTGTACGTGCTCGGGCGACCGTGGCACCCTCAGCGCGACGGAGCCCTAGCCCGTGCCCTTCTTGGGGGTCCAGACCTTGTTCGTGCACGTCCCCCAGGGAGTCTGCCCTGAGATGTTGCCCTCCGCGCACTCCTGGGCGTCCAGCTTGGCCAGCGTGGGCGGGACGTCCTTGGCGTCCGTCGCTGCCTGCTG
>JBIIDD010000030.1:0-8593 GCA_044238565.1 Candidatus Nanopelagicales bacterium | reverse complement strand
TCACCCACGTGAGCAGGCTGATCGTGAAGCCCTCACTGCGGTAGAGCGGGCTGAGCGACGGGGCCCACGAGAAGAAGGTCGACACCAGCCAGGCCACCGCGGCGACGAACATCGGGACCGAGGAGACAGAGTTGTACCAGCGCTGAGCAGGGGTCAACTCGTCGGGACTCGGCGGCGTGATGATGCGCTTCCAGGCGCCGATCTTCTGGGGATCGGCCACGCCAGCGGCGTCGGCGTCACTCGATGTTGCCATGGCAGAAGCCTCTCAGATCCCCGACTGGCGACGCCGCCAGCGGATGATGGTCCACGAGAAGAAGTACCCCATGCCGTTGGTCGCCCAGTGCAGGCCCATGGGCGCGAGGACGCTACCCGAGACCAGGCGCAGTCCGGCGAAGATCACGCCGGCGATCGTCGTCGTGAGCACCGACAGGGCCACCGCGAGGATGTTGCCTCGCCTGCCTTCGCCTACGACAGAGCCCAGGGCGGCACTCTGCTCATGAGTGCCGATGGACGGCAGGATGTGCCACAGGCCGAACAGGATTGCCGAGATGACGATCGCCCAGGTGACTCCGAAGCGGCGAGCCAGCATGGAGAAGAGCACGGCGCGGAAGGCGATCTCTTCGAAGAGCACCGTCCCGAAGGGCACTTCGACCAGCGCCTGGAACATCAGTCGCGGCCCGCTCATCCCCGCGACGCGCTCATCGTGCATCGCATTGCGACCCTTCTGGAAGGACGCCGCGATCATGTAACCGGCGGTCACGACGACCACGCAGCCTGCGCCCCAGAGGAAGCCCGGGACGAGATAGCCCCAACCGAGCCCCATGTCGGTCCAGCTGTTGCCATCGAGGAGGCCGATGGCGAGGACCCCGAAGGAGCCTCCGATAGCCCACAGCAGGTAGTGCCCCTGGGGAGCCACCCGGTTGCTGATCACGTTGAAGGCGATGAGCGCCGCGATGAGGAGCGCAAGCGGCCACCACGGCAGGCCCGACACCTGTTCCGGAGCCGTGATGGTGAGCACCCATGGAGCCTACGACTAGCGTGGGAGCGATGACGCCGTACGCCGCCCTGCTCGAGCGCACGCGCAGGGATCCCGCTGCCCCGCTCCTCACCTATCGCGATCTCGCGACCGGTGAGCGCATGGAGTTGTCGGCGGCCAGTCTCGGCAATGCGATCGCCAAGACCGCAGGCCTTCTGCGCGACGAGCTGGAGGCTGACCCCGGCGCCGTCATCGGGGTCCACCTGCCCCTCCACTGGCAGCGCGTCGTCTGGCTGGGTGCCTGCGCCGCGACGAGCACGGTCTTCGCACCTGACGCCGCACCCGCTGAGTGCGATGTCCTCGTGGTCGACCGAGCGCACCTCGACCTGATCGGCACCGCACGCGAGGATGTCCTGGTCTCCCTCGCCCCCTTCGGCCTGCCCGAGCGGGCTGACGTGCCGCCGGGGGTCACCGATGCGGCGGTCGCGATGCGCGGACACCCCGATGTCTTCGTGCCATGGGAATCGCCGACCGAGTCGACACCGCTCCTGAGAGAGCCTGACCGCAGTCTCAGCCACGGCGACGTCATGGACCTGGCCGCCGCGGAGCTGTCGGGACGGGGCATCGGTGAGGGTGCGCGCTTCGCTCTCGTCGACCCCGATCGGCAGTCGGATCTGCTCGCGCTGGCAGGCCCCCTCGCACGCGGAGGCGCAGCGATCCTCCTGGCTCGGCCCGAATCAGGGCATGTGGCGGCCACCCTGCGCGAAGAAGGTGTGACGGCAGATGCAGGATGACCTCATGGGCGACACGCACTCGCGATGGAGCATCGGCTCGACGAATTCCATCCTCAGCATCGGATCCCGCAACTCCGTGCTCAGCATCGGTTCGGTGGGATCAGCACTGTCGATCGGCTCCATTGGTTCGTTCGCCAGCCTTCTGAGCGTCGGATCCTTTGCAAGCGCGGGCTCGATCATGTCCAGCGTGTCGCTGCTCTCGGTGATGTCGCACCGGAGAATGCGCGGGCTCGCCTCCGCGCGATCGCCTCGCTAGAGGACCGTGGCGACGCGGGTGCGACTGCTGGCCACCGGCGTACTGCCATCCATGACGACGACGCGCCACCCATAAGTCGTGCCCTTGCCGCCCACGGGGACCCCGAAGGTGAACCTGCCGTCAGCGGTGGGGGTCGTGGTCGCGCGATCCTGCCACGCACCACCGTTGACCTGGACCTGCCGGACGACGGTGAGCCCGGGTCCAGGCCTCTTGATGACTCCCGAGAGCGTCACGAGGGTGCCGTCCTTGACGTCGCCCGCGGGATTGGCGACGAGGGTCACTCCCCCCTTGGGCACCGGCAACGGGCCAGCGACATCCTGGTCGCTGATGCGAGTGAGGAACGGCGACTTCATGCTCATGTAGCCGACAGCCTGACGGAACTTCTGAGCAGAGATCGTGCTCGTGCGGTTGTCCAGGGAGCGCGCGCGCACCCTCACGGGCATCGACAGGCTCCCCGACTCGTCCTCCCTGAGGATGATCTCCATGACGTTGTCGAGACCGAAGATCTCCTCGACGCGCTGCTGGGTCAGCACCACGCTCCAGGAGCGGTAGGGATTGCCCGACGCATTCAGGCTCCAGTCGTCCTTCACGCCCGCCGCCCAGGGGACGGCGCCACCACCCCAGACCGACGATGCCGAAAGGGTGTGTCCGCCCGTCGCCGCCGTGTAGAAGGCATTGATCGGCCTGCCCTGATACGTCGCAGCCAATCCGGTCGTCGCCGTCGGCCGCGTGGCGTCGACCGCCTCGGCCCAGCGGTTGGGATCGCCGTACTGGCTCTCGGCGAGCCAGCCACGGAAGGTCTGGTCGTACTTCGGACCGTCGCCGTCGTCCATGTGGCAGCCACAGTCCGAATCCAGCCCGCGTGCCACCTGCGACAGCGCGTACGAACGTGAGGCGATGGCCTGAGACTGGAGCGCGGCATCAGGCCAGGTGGGATTGACCTCGGCGATGCCCTTGAGGTACTCGTCACCGAGGCGCAGCGTGTTGACCACGGCGAGTCGGCGACCGCTCGAGGTCTCCAGTGACGTGAGGTCGACGGTGCCGTAGCGATAACGATGCCCCAGGCTCGCGAAGGACTCCCCCGGTCCCGCCACGTTGAGCAAGGCCGGAGCAGACCCGGCTCCGCCGGGATCGCGCGTGCCCGACCATTGCAGGGTGACGACGCGTCCGCGTCCGAGGCTCTGGCTGCTGCCCCCATCGGTACGGCGCACCGTGACAAAACGACCTGACGGCGCGAAGCTGAGGTGGGCGTCGGTGCCCAGCACGATGGTCTTCTGGCCGAAGGAGACCTGCATCTGCGCACCCGAGCCACCGAGATCCTCGACGCGCGCATGTGCCTGGGTCGCTTGATAGAGCAGCCCGATACGCACATCTGCGGCGTCTTCGACCGACTCCACCTTCGCGGAATCCGCAGCCGTCTGTCCACGGTAGTAGTACTCGACGATGTCCTTGGCCTTCCATCGCTTGGGATCGGCCGTCGCCATCGCGAAGGCGCCCCACTGCGACAGACCGACACCGTGGCCGTAGCCGGTGCCCTCGACAGTGAACTGCTCAGGCGGCGTACACGGATCCGGCGGTGAGTCGGCCGTGGCCGCGATGCGTGCCACCCCGGACCACGGGAAGAGCTCCTTGCCTTCGCTGGTCGCCTTGATCTCGAAGGTGTAGAGGCCGGGTGGGACCGCCTTGCCCTTCGCGTCTCGCAGGTCCCAGGTGAAGGGCACGGTCGCAGCCACTGCGGTGGACGCCGACATCGTGCGGACGGGATCACCACAGGCATTCGAGACCGTGAGGGTGGCGTCCATCGGCCCGATGGAGCGCGGACTCAAAGTGATGGCGCCGCCCGTGCCCCACGGCACGCGATCACCGGAGATCGCGGGAGGGAAGAAGTTGCGCCCCTGTCGAGCCGAGACGGCGAGGCGGACGTGATTGAGGGCAGGCTTCAAGAACTCACCCGGGCAGGAGGTCGCTCCGATGTCGCCGTGGCCGGCGATGGTCTTGGACGTGACCTTCTCACCCGGCCAGTACATCGACGTCGTGCCCTGACCCGGGCCCGGTCCGGCGGAGGTGAGGACGTCGGACCCGAGTGGGTTGACGTCATCGAGCTCGAACTTCCATGCGATGAGATCGCTGATGGCGTCGAGGATCTTCTCCTTGGTGGGAGCATCAGGATTGAGCGTGTCGGCATTGCCCAGGAAGGACACCGCGAAGGTCTCGGCGTTGAAACCCGACGTGTGAGCGCCTACGACCGCGCGGTCCATGCCGCCGGCACGGCCCTCATACAGTCGGCCGAAGCGGTCGACCATGAAGTTGTAGCCGAAGTCGTTGACCTGGATGCCCTCCGTGAACCACGAGTAGATATTGCGCATCTGCTGGGCAGCCTGGGCAGGCGTGTAGTCATTGGTGGAGACGACGTGGTGGACGAAGGCGACCTTGATGGCATCGGAGTACGTCGTGGTCCCACGCCGCAGCGACTCATCCGCGCCCCACTGTGCGCGCGTGATGATCGGCGGCCTTCTCACAGCGGCCTGGGCTGAGGAGGTCGGCGCATTCCCCGTCAGCGAGGCGTCCTCCGGGCGGACCGGGTTGTCGATGAGCGTGATCTCGGTGTCGGCCGGCATCGCGCCGGAGGGAGTGTCGACTCGCACCTGGATGCCATCGGCGGAGTCGGTCACGACCGGCTCGCTCGCATAGCGCGCGCGCTGGCCTTCCTCCGTATCGGGATCGGGCATGTGCTCGCTCACGGGGAGTTCCATCCACGGCAGCCACTCGCCGTCCTGGCGCACCCGCATGACGATGCGCGAGGCGGGATCGAAGGGCTCGGCGGCGGTGATGCCCACGAGACCGAACGACTCGGTCGACGTGGGCGGGATCGCCGCAGCAGCACGAAGCCCAGGGGTGGACCGGGGTCCGGTCACGGGCCGCTCGTGAGCGTGATCCTCGCCGGCCACGGGCACCGGGGTGGTGATGGAAGGGGTCGAATCCAGGGCACCCGACGCGACGCCGGTCAAGGCGATGGTGCTGAGGTCGGCCCGCACGGGTTCGGGATCGCCCGCCATGCTGCCGGCCACGGGGAGGGTGAGTGTCGCCGGGATGACGAGGGCAGCCGTCACCACCGCGAGAACTCTCACCCAACGAGGGTGCCTGAGGCCCAGCGGTGAGGCAAGGCGACTCACCCAACGCACAGGTCACTCTGATCACATTCCCAGGGGATTCCGCCGCGCGTGCCCTTGACGCCCCCCTGACCGCTGCTCGGGGAACCCTGACCGGCGGCGGGGCGTCCCTGTGGGGCGAACCGCCGTGACGCGCCCCTACCCTTAGGACCGGGGACGAAGGATCCAGGGATCGACGGCATGGCATCGGAAGGACGGGTCACATGCGCCAGCGCTGGTCCCGCGTCCTGCTCAGCATCGCGGCAGCACTCGTCCTGGGTCTCAGTCTCACCGGAGTGGGCATCCAGGTGGCGTCCAGCCAGCTCGAGGCCAACATCACCGCAGTCGATATCAGCACGACGACCGGCCGAGACCATGCTCCAGTCCAGGTCGTGGACGACGAGGGCAACTACCAGGCGGTCAACATCCTGCTCATGGGCAGTGACAGCCGTGAAGGCCAGACGAGCAAGAAGTACGGCGACCCCGACCTCTACACCGGTGAGCGATCCGACACCACGATCCTGCTCCACCTGTCGGCCGACCGGTCCTTCGCGACTGCGGTGAGCATCCCCCGGGACACCTGGGTCATGCTCCCCGAGTGCCAGGTGGAGGGTGAGACGGTCGGCGCCTTCGAGGCGAAGTTCAACACCGCGTTCGAGATCGGCGGTCCCGGCTGCACGGTCAAGCTCGTCGAGCAGATGAGCGGGCTCACTATCGACAACTTCGCTGTCATCGACTTCGAGGGCTTCAAGAACGTCGTCAACGCTCTGGGAGGCGTCGAGGTGTGCCTCACCGAGCCGGCCAGCGATCCTGCGAGCGACCTCGAACTCCCCGCCGGCACCAGCATCGTCAACGGCGAGCAGGCCCTCTCCTTCGTGCGTGCTCGCAAGACCCTGAGCGATGGCAGTGACCTGAGTCGCATCAAGCGGCAGCAGGCATTCCTGTCGTCAATGATTCGCGAGGCGTCATCGACGGGACTGCTCCTCAATCCCGTCAAGCTCTACTCCACGCTCGATGCCGCAACCTCGGGGCTCACGACCGATCCCGGCCTGGCCGACATCGACGTCCTTCGCGACATGGCGCTCAGTGTGCGCGGCATGGCCCCCGGCGACATCGCCTTCCTCACGATGCCGTGGGTCGAGCGCGGCGACGGCGAAAACGTGCTGGTCGACGAGGCGTCGGCGGCGCCCGTGTGGCAGTCGATCGCCAGTGATACCCCCTGGATCAAGCCCAAGAAGTCCACGGACGACTCCACTTCCACGACGAAGAAGCCCGACATCACGGTGCAGCCAGCGGAGATCTCCGTCCGCGTCCTCAACGGCAGCGGCATCGCCGGTCGCGCAGCTGAGGTAGCCACAGCCCTCGAGTCGCAGGGCTTCACGGTTGTGGAGATCGGGGACGCGGACAGTTCCGCCTACGCCACATCCGAGATCCGACACGACGCGGCGTCCGCCGAGGCTGCGCGCACGGTTCTCGCGGCTCTGCCTGGCGCGACGACAGTCGCTGACGACGCCACAACCACCATCACGATCATCCTCGGCACTACCTACGCCGGAGTGGAGAGCGTCGTCGCTGACGTGAGCGGGTCGCCCACCGCGTCATCGAGCGAGCGAGAGAACGACGCCATCACGGCGCCCACGACCGCCGACAAGGTGCGCTGCGACTAACCGCGCGACTGCCGCCTCATGATGGCGGCACCCTTCTCGAAGTCCAGCCGCTCCACCGTGAAGCCGGCGAAGCGAGTCGTCCAGTCGTCAACGATTTCCTGCTCGTCGCGACGGATCATGTCGTCGAGGACCACGACTGCGTCTGCCGATAGGCGGTCATGCAGAGCCGGCAATGCGGGCCAGCGCGCATGCGAGGTCCCCTGACCGGGTGGGCCATCGATGCTCATCAGGTCGATGCCCTCAATTCCCGCCAGAGCGTCGAGGTCGTACCACCGCACGGTGCGGCCACCGATCTCCTGCTCGCGCAGGGGCGCGTGGATCACCGTGAGCCAGTCCTGGACTCCCTGTCGACGCGCGAGTTCGCGCGTGCCCTGGGCGAAGTCCTCGTCATGGTCGACGCCGATGACGCGACCGTCGTATCCCGCCGTGCGCATCGCGGCGGCCATCCAGACACTCGACTGCCCACTGCCGAGATCGACGACGGTGCGCGGGCGATGCTCGAGGACATATCCGGCGAGCCAGAGCAACAGATCCTCGGATGCCGCCCACGTGCCGGGTCGCGGCATGGGTAGAGACATCGGGACCAGGCGCATGAGTTGGATGTAGTCCTCGAGCAGCACGACCTGGTCATCGATCTGGTCCATGATGGACAGCCGAAGTTCGCGCTCCTGTCGCGTGACCGCCTCGCGCAGCCGCGAGGACTGATCCGCGGCCCGCTTCGCTTCGCGCTCAGCGGCGGCCCCGCGCTCGCGCGCCTCCCGGGTCGCCTTGAAGAGGATCTCGTGACGCTTCTCCGCGATGGCGCGCATGCCCTCGAGCCGATGCTGCGTCTGGTGCTCGATGCGCGCGACGCGGCCGGCACTCGAGCGAAGCCACATGAGCGCCTGACCCAGGACGACGCCGAGGACCAGGCCGAGCGCCGCCGCGACCACCAGCGCGAGCGCGGAGGCACCGAGTGCCCACGCGAGGAGCCCCGAGAGAAAAGCCAGGAGCACGCCGAGCGCAGCGACGGGCAGCCGGGACCTCATGGGCCGAGGCTACCCTTCCCGATGTGGAGCGAAGTGCGAGCACGCGGCCGGGAGTCTCGGTCGTGATGCCCGTGCTCGACGAGGAGGCACACCTGGTCGAGGCAGTCCAGGCGATCCTCGACTCGGACTATTCGGGGCCCCTGCAGGTGGTCCTGGCCCTCGGCCCCTCGCTGGATGCCACCGACGAAATCGCAGCGGGGCTGACCGAGAGCGATCCCCGGGTGCGGACCGTCCCCAATCCCACCGGCCGCACCGCCTCCGCGCTCAACGCGGCCATCGCCGCTGCCGATCACGACATCATCGTGCGCGTCGATGGCCACGCCGTCATTCCCCGCGACTACATCGCGATCGCCGTGCGCACCCTCGAGGACACCGGCGCGGACAACGTCGGAGGCATCATGGGCGCGGAGGGCGTGACGGACTTCGAGCGCGCCGTAGCCGCTGCCATGACGTCCTGGTTCGGCGTCGGCGGAGCGGCGTTCCACATCGGTGGTGGCGCGGGTGAGGCACTCACGGTTTACCTGGGTTGCTTCCGCCGATCCGCGCTCGAGCGCGTGGGGGGCTTCGATGAGTCCATGGTCCGCGCGCAGGACTGGGAACTCAATCACCGCATCCGCGCGACGGGCGGTCTCATCTGGTTCACGCCCGAGTTGCGCGTGAGCTACCGGCCGCGCGGAAGCCTCAAGCGACTCGCGCGGCAGTACCACGAGTACGGCCGGTGGC
>JBIIDD010000001.1:0-28644 GCA_044238565.1 Candidatus Nanopelagicales bacterium | reverse complement strand
CCGCAAGACGGGTGGCCTCGCCGGCACTGCGCCTGGGGATGCCGAGGGTGCGAGCGTTGTCGTCGCCGGTGCCGGCAGGCACGATGGCCAGGGCGGTCTGGCCGCCCACGAGCTCCTGAGCCGCAAGGTGGAGGCTGCCGTCCCCGCCGCAGACGATGACCCGAGCATCTCCTGCCTCACGCGCTCCGCGCACCGCCTCGCGCAGGTCCTGGGCGTCCTGGGTCGTGATGACCCGCGCCTTGATCCCGTCGGCCGCAAGGGTCGCGGTGATCTCGGGCAGCAGACGTGCGACGCGCCCTCGACCCGATGCAGGGTTCGCCACGACGGTCAGCGTCACGTGGCCTAATCCTGATCGGCGGACGCGAGGGGCGAGGCGTCGTCGTCGTCCCACTCGTCGTAGCTGGGCTCGCCCTTGCGTGCGCGCCGCTTGTCGTTGGCCACGCAGATGGCAATCGCCAGGGTCATGAGGACGAGGATGGGTCCTGCAAGGAGGAGCATGTTGATGGGATCACCGGTCGGAGTGGCGACCGCGGCGAAGATGAAGGTGATGAAGATGATCCAGCGCCACCACGACAGGAGTTTCTTGCCGGTCAGGACGCCGGCGAAATTGAGAAGCACCAGCATGAGCGGCGCGAGGAAGCCCACCCCGAAGACGATGACCATGCGGATGAAGAAGGACAGGTAGCGATCGACCGCGACGATGTTCTCGACGTTCTCCGGCGTGAACCCGAAGAGCAATTCGAGGCCGTAGGGCAGCACGAAGTAGGCGAGCATGACACCCGAGGCGAAGAGTGGCACGGCGACGACGACGAAGCCAATGGCCCAGCGGCGCTCATATCGGCGCAGGCCGGGGGTGACGAACCGCCAGAGCTGATAGAGCCAGACGGGTGACGAGAGCAGCAGCCCGGTGACAGCGGAGATCTGGAGCTGAAGGACGAAGGGATCTGCGACGCCGGTGAGTGCGAGTGTGATGTCGCGGCCCTCGGCCCGAGCCTGTTCGACGACTGCTTCGAAGGGCGCTGACAGCCACGCGAAGATCGCCGCATAGTAGATCCACCCGATGACCATGCCCACGAGAATCGCGAGACTGGCCTTGACGAGCCTGCTACGCAGTTCGCGCAGATGTTCGACGAGTGGCATCGCGGCGTCGCCGCCGGTGCCCTGGCGGCGACGGCGTGGGCTCGTCTCCGGCGGAGCGGCCACGGCTCAGCTCTCGGCGCGCTCTGCCTGAGGCTTGGCAGGAGCCGGGCTCGCCTCCGCTGCGGGAGCGGGCGGAAGCGTGGCCTGGGGAGCGGCACCTTCGACGGCAGCCGGTGCGTCGGCACTCTCCGGGGCATCGGCCCCCTGGAGGTCCTTGGTCTCGGCCTTGAAGATGCGCAGTGAACGGCCGAGGCCGCGCGCGACGTCGGGCAGGCGCTTGGCACCGAAGAGGAGCAGGATGATGAGGACGAGAACGAGGAGTTCGGGTCCCCTCAGGTTGAACGGCATCGCAGCCCCTTTCGTCGCGCGTCCCGCCATGGTAACCCCCGCAGACGCCGCACACGAGGCTTCGGGTCACCCTAGGGGGCAGCGGACCCCATACGGTCGAGTGCGGCCAGGGCGGCGTCGCGCACCTGCAGCCGCACCTCGGCAGGCTCCAGGACCTCCACTCCCCCTGCCTGCCCCATGACGATGCGGACCAGCCAGGCAGGGTCGGCGACCACAAGGGTGGCCTCCTGCTCGTCGCCCTCGCCTGCCACCACCTCCGTGGGCTCGAAGGCCTCGAGAAGCCAGCGCGAGCGCGGGAGGACGCGGACCCGCACGCGCACACCGTCGCGCGGGGTCACGTCACCGGTGGCCTCTGGCCGCACGCCAGCCACGCCGGCAACATCGCCCAGAACCTCGACCGAGCGAACGCGATCGAGGCGGAAGGTGCGCTGAGCTCCTGCGTCTCGGCACCATGCCGTCACATACGACCTACCGGCATGGTGCACGATCGCCGTGGGTTCGATGCTGCGCTCCGAAACCACATCGCGGCTCGCCCCGGCGTAGACGAGGCGGACCACCCGTGCTTCGCGGATGGCCCGAGCGATCTCGTGAGCGAAGTCATCGAGTGGAGCGTCGAGCAGCACGGCCGCCTCCTCACCGACGTCGGCAGCCGTCTCCAGCTTCGCTGTGGCACTCGCCAGCGCCGATCGGTCGTGCTCCCCCGGAACCTGCGCGAGCATGCGCAGGCCCACGAGCAGGGACATCGCCTCAGCGGGGCGAAGCCGCAGGGGGCGATCGAGCGTCTGCGGATCGATGACCTGAATGCTGCCGTCCTCATCCCAGAACTGGATGTCGATGAGTTGGTCCGGCCCATGACCGGGCAGGCCGCAGCAGATGGTGAGCCACAGATCCTGCTCCAACTCCGCCGGGGCAACTCCGAAATGATCCGCTGCTTCGAGGATCGACACCCCCGGATGCTGCTCGAGCCACGGCACAAGGGCCAGGAGTCTCGAGAGGCGTGCTGCCGCCGTCTCACGCATGGGGTTCCCCATGCACCTGGGCCACCGTGAGCAGTGCGCGACGTTGATCGTCAGCCGCGGAGCCCGGCTCCACGAGCATGCCGCCCGCCTCGATGACCTCAGCCACAAGGATGCCGAGATCCGTGTAGTCGACCTCCCATGTGCCGTCACCGCGCTGCCGGGCAAGAGCACGCAGGCGCGCTGCCCCGTGATCGGGAAGTGAGATGCGTGCCGTGCCCTTGGTCTCTGGGTCGACGAGTTCATCCAGGAGGCGTTCGATATCGACGCGATCCGCGGCGGGAAACTGCTCGCGCGTGCGAGTGACCGAGCCTCGAATTCGAGAAAGCCGGAAGGCACGACCTGCATCACGTTCGCGGCTGCGTCCGATGAGGTACCACGCCCCTCCGCGATATGCGGTCGCCCAGGGTTCCACCGTGCGCTCTTCGACGATCTCGCGCCCACGTGCCAGATACGGGAAGCGGACGACCGTGCGCGAACGGATCGCCTCCCAGAGCAGGGGCAGCGCCTCCTCGCCGGTGCCCGGACGACCAGGGAGGAGCGGCGACCACCGATCACCTGTCGCCGCCTCGAGCTTGCGCAGTGCCGCACCCGCTTCGGCGGTGAGGGCGGCCTCGCTCCACACACGAGCCGCAAGCCCGAGCACGGCGCGCTCTGCCGGATCGAAATCCATGTCGGGCATGGCGTAGGCGTCTTCATCGATGAGGTAGCCCTCGACCTCGCCCTGGACGTTGACGACGGTGTCGATGGGAATCCCCATCTGGCGCAGCTCGTCCTTATCGCGCTCGAACATCCGCTCGAATGCCTCATCGCTCGCGGCATCTCCGTAGCCGGGGATGCCCTCGCGCAGAGCCGCACGGCTGACGGGCCGCTTGGCCCCTAGCAGGCAGATGACGAGATTGAGCAGGCGCTCCGTGCGATCGGTCGCCATCGTCAGACTCAGCCCACGGCGAGAAGGTCGATCACGAAGACGAGGGTGCGGCCTGCGAGTCGGTGAGCACCGCTCTCGCCGTACGCCAGCGCCGGGGGGATGACGAGCTGCCGCCGGCCCCCGACGCGCATGCCGGGGATCCCCTCCTGCCACCCCGCGATGAGGCCGGCCAGGGGGAAGCGGATCGCCTCTCCCCTATCCCAGGAGGCGTCGAACTGCTCACCGGTCTCGAAGTCGACACCGACGTAGTGCACGAGCACCTGGTCGCCGGGCTTCGCCTCGGCGCCGTCTCCCACGATGAGGTCGGTGATGACCAACTCGCTGGGCGCCGGGCCCCCGATGAAATCGATCTCGGGCTTCTCGGTCATGTCGTTCCTTCCGTCAGGGGCTGGAGATCATGTCGACGACGAAGATCAGGGTCTCGTCGGGCTGGATGCCCGAGCCGGGGGGCGGCTGCGGGCCATAGGCGTCCGCGCCGGGAATGATGAGAAGACGCCTGCCACCGGGCTTCATGCCGGGTATGCCGTCCTGCCAGCCCTTGATGACCCCGCTCAGCGGGAAGCTCACGGGCTCCCCGCGAGCCCAGGAGGAGTCGAAGACCGCTCCGGACGCCAGGCCCACGCCGCAGTACTGCACGGTCACCGTGGCACCCGCGGCCACTTCGTCTCCGGATCCTGGGACGACGTCAGCCGTGACGAGTGCGGTGGCCGGGACGGCACCCTGCAGGACGGCCACCGTGGGTGCGACAGCGACGTCGGTGGTCGTAGCGACCTCGCCCTCCACGACGGACCCCTCCGGCGGCGCGTCGGTCGTCGTCGGAGAGACGATCTGGGTGCAGTCGCTCGTCGACCAGGGCACGCCGGGGGCGGCCGAGGAGGAGTCGGGTGCCGCGGAGGTGGTCTCCGACGAGGAACCGCCGGAGCCGCAGGCGGCGAGCGCGAGTGCGGCGAAGCATGCAGAGACGACGAGGAGGGGCTTCTTCATGCGCACCACCCTAGTAGTGGGCACACCTACATGCTCGCGATGAGCTTCTCGACACGCTCATCGACACTCGCGAAGGGGTCCTTACACAGCACGGTCCGCTGAGCCTGGTCGTTGAGCTTCAGGTGCACCCAGTCGACCGTGAAGTCGCGTCGGCGCTCCTGGGCACGTCGGATGAATTCGCCGCGCAATCGCGCCCGAGTGGTCTGAGGCGGGATCGACTTCGCCTCGAAGACCGCGGGCTCGTGGGTGACGCGCGCCGCCTTGCCGTGGCGTTCGAGGAGGTAGAACAGACCGCGTGATCGCGTGACGTCGTGATACGCAAGGTCGAGTTGCGCGATCCTCGGATCGGAGAGCGTCAGGCCATGCTTCGCCATGTAGCGATCGATGAGCGTCTTCTTGATCACCCAGTCGATCTCCTCCTGGATGCCGGAGAGGTCCCCTGTCTCCACGGCCTTGAGAGTGCGCTCCCACAGGTCGAGGCACCGTGCGTAGACCCCACCGGGGTCGTCGGCCAGACCCTGCCGGTCGGCGAAATCCCGGGCCTTGTCGTAGTACTCCGACTGGATCTGCAGCCCCGTGAGCTCGCGGCCATTGGCCAGTCGGACGGTGCGCTGCCCGGTCGGGTCGTGGCTGATCTCGCGGATGGCTCGGATGGGATTCTCGAGGGAGAGGTCGCGCAGCACGACCCCGGACTCGAGCATGCGCAGCACGAGATCTGCTGACGCCACCTTGAGCAGTGTCGTCGTCTCGCTCATATTGGAGTCACCGACGATGACGTGGAGTCGCCGGTACCGCTCTGCATCCGCGTGGGGCTCATCGCGCGTGTTGATGATGGGCCGACTGCGCGTCGTGGCGCTCGACACGCCCTCCCAGATGTGATCGGCCCTCTGACTGATGCAGTAGACGGCCCCTCGGGGGGTCTGCTGGACCTTGCCCGCACCGCAGATCACCTGACGGGAGACCAGGAAGGGCAGGATCGAGTCGGCGAGGCGCTGGAACTCACCGTGGCGGGCCACCAGGTAGTTCTCATGGCATCCGTAGGAGTTGCCGGCGCTATCGGTGTTGTTCTTGAAGAGGTAGACATCGCCGGCGATGCCCTCGTCGTTGAGGCGGCGTTCGGCATCGACGAGCAGTCCCTCGAGGATCCGCTCCCCTGCTCGGTCGTGGGTGATCAACTGGATGACGTCGTCGCACTCGGCGGTGGCGTACTCCGGATGGCTGCCCACGTCGAGGTAGAGCCTCGATCCATTGCGCAGGAAGACGTTGCTGCTCCGACCCCATGAGACGACGCGCCGGAAGAGATACCTGGCAACCTCGTCAGGGCTCAGACGGCGCTGACCTCGGAAGGTGCACGTGATGCCGTACTCCGTCTCGATCCCGAAGATGCGCCGGTCCACCGCTAAGGCACCTCGCCCCCGGTGGCGGGAAGATCTGGGGATTCGGCGACTCCGGGCGCGGGCGGCTCGGGCCGCGCCACGCCGAGGATGCCGGCCAGGCGATCGGCGCTGAGACGCCGGAAGGTGCGCCGGGGTCGGCTGCGCTCGAGGATGGCCGCTTCCCACTGCTCCGGTCCTGGAGGCGCCGACGCGGTCGTGCTGAGGGCAGCGACGGCCGAGCGCACGGCCTCGTCGAGGGACATGCCCGGTCGCCACGATGCGCCCAAGGACTCGGCCACCTCGTCCGCCTGGCCTCCCATGGCGACATAGCCGTGTTCGTCGGCTACGGAGCCGTCGAAGGTGAGCCGGTAGATCTCGTCCTGGTCGGACTCATGACCCACCTCGGCCACCACGAGCTCGACCTCGTAGGGCTTGGTGGTCTCGGTGAAGATCGAGCCGAGGGTCTGGGCGTAGGCGTTGGCGAGACTGCGACCCGTGACATCGCGACGGTCGTAGGCATAGCCGCGCATATCGGCCAGTCGCACTCCTGCGACTCGGAGGTTCTCGAACTCGTTGTACTTGCCTACCGCCGCAAAGCCGATGCGATCGTAGATCTCCGAGATCTTGTGCAGGGACCGCGAGGGATTCTCCGCGACGAAGAGGATTCCCCCGTCGTACTGCAGGACGACGACGCTGCGACCTCGGGCGATGCCCTTGCGGGCGTAGTCCGCCTTGTCCTTGATGATCTGCTCGGGCGAGACATAGAAGGGCACCGTCATCGCGCACTCCCGGGCAGCGAAGCCTTGGGCCCGTCGGGACTCGTGAGTCGCGCACCGACGACTCGCTCGACGACCGATCCGACCTCGGCATCGGGCAGCATGCGCACACCTTCGGCATCGGACACGGCGATGACCGGGAAGATCCTGCGCGTGAGATCAGGGCCCCCGGTCGCCGAGTCATCGTCCGCGGCGTCGTAGAGCGCCTCGACCGACGCCATCACGCCGTCCTCGGTCGACATGCCCGAGCGATACAGCTTCTTCAGAGATCCTCGGGCAAAGACGGAACCCGACCCCACGGCGTGGTGATCGCGCTCCTCGTAGCGTCCACCCGTGACGTCGTAGGAGAAGATGCGGCCACGCCCCCGGTCCAGGTCGTATCCGGCGAAGAGGGGGACCACCGCAAGGCCCTGCATCGCCATTCCGAGATTGCCCCGCAGGAGGGTGGCGAGGCGGTTGGCCTTGCCATCCAGCGAGAGTGGCAAGCCCTCGATCTTCTCGTAGTGCTCGAGCTCGACCTGGAAGAGCCTGACGAGCTCGACGGCGACCCCCGCCGCTCCTGCGATGCCCACGACAGAGTGCTCATCAGCCGGAAAGACCTTCTCGATGTCGCGCTGCGCGATGATGTTGCCCATCGTCGCGCGACGATCACCCGCCATCACGATGCCGTCTGCTGTCGCGAGTGCCACGATCGTGGTCGCGTGCGGAACGTCGACGCTGCCCATGCCGGACAGGGTCACATCGGGGGCCGGCCACTGCCCGGAATGGGCCAGGAAATCGGCGAACGAGGAGCCGTGGGCCATGAAGGCCCTGGGCAGGCCCCGGGCCCGATCCACCGTCACTCGCCGCCCTTCTGGACGAAGGACTTCACGAACTCCTCGGCGTTCTCCTCGAGGACCTCATCGATTTCGTCGAGGATCGCGTCGACGTCGGCATCGATGTCGCTGGGAGCACGCTCAGGCAGGATGACCTCGTCGTGCTCTTCCTGCCCGGTGCGGGTGGAGCGACGCTGACTGTCCTGGGTGCTCATGGCTACACCCTAGACGCCGTGGGGCCCCTACGCCGTCCTGCGGGCTGCAGGGCCCTGCCGCGCTCCCTCACGTGCCGCGGAGGGCCTCCAGCAGCTCCTCCGCCGTGCTCGCCGAGTCAAGGAGGCTGCCCACGTGATCCTTCGTGCCACGGACAGGCTCGAGGGTCGGGACGCGCTGGAGCGCGTCCTGGCCGGGGATATCGAAGATGACCGAGTCCCACGACGCGGCCGCAACGGCATCCCCGTAGCGCCGAAGGCACTCCCCCCGGAAGTACGCCCGGGTGTCGGCCGGCGGATGCTCACGGGCCCGATCGACATCACCCGGCGTCGTGAGCCGCTCGAGGCGCCCGGACGCCTCCAGCTTGAGTGCCAGACCGCGCGCGGGGCGGATGTCGGCGTACTGGAGGTCGACGAGCTCGAGACGCGCGCTATCCCAGTCGAGGCCATCGCGCCTGCGATAACCATCGAGGAGACTGAGCTTCGCCGCCCAATCCACGCGATCGGCAGCGAGGCGAGGGTCAGCGGCGAGGTCGACGAGAACACGATCCCAGCGCTGGAGGATGTCGACCGTCTGCGCATCGACGCCGGCGACCGCCTGTCGCTCAGCGAAGTCTGCCGCCGCCTCGAGATAGACGCGCTGAATCTCGAGTGCCGTGAGGCGGCGGCCATCCCGGAGCGTCAGGCGATGACGCAGGGTCGGGTCATGGGAGACGGCATGGATCTCGCGGACCGGATCAGCGAGGACCAGTTCCTCGGGCATTCCCCCGCTCTCGATGATGGCGAGCACGAGTGAGGTGCTGCCCATTTTGAGATAGGTGGCGGCCTCGGCCAGGTTGGCGTCACCCACGATCACGTGGAGGCGGCGATGCCTCTCCGGATCGGCATGCGGCTCGTCGCGCGTGTTGATGATCGGACGCTTGAGCGTCGTCTCGAGCCCGACCTCGACCTCGAAGAAGTCCGCGCGCTGTGAGAGCTGGAAGCCGGGATCCCGCCCCTCCTGGCCCCGGCCCACTCGCCCGGCCCCCGCGAAGATCTGCCGCGTGACGAAGAAGGGGGTGAGGTCACGCACGATATCGGCGAAGGGGGTGCCGCGGCGCATGAGGTAGTTCTCGTGGCACCCGTAGGACGCACCCTTGTTATCGGTGTTGTTCTTGTAGAGCTGGATCGTGAAGGGACCCGATCGCGTGGCCGCCTCCGCGGCGTCGGCCATGATCTCCATACCCGCCCGATCCCACAGGACAGCATCGCGAGGATTGGTCACCTCAGGACTCGAGAACTCCGGATGAGCGTGGTCGACATAGAGCCGAGCGCCATTGGTCAGGATGAGATTGGCCAGCCCGAGATCCTCGTCGGTGAGCTGACTGGGGTCCGCCTCTGCGCGCGACATGTCGTAGCCGCGGGCGTCTCGCAGCGGGTGCTCCTCGTCGAAGTCCCATCGAGCGCGATTGCGCCGGTCTCCCACCGCGATGCCGTCGTACGACGTGACGACGGCCGAGGAGGTCGTCATCGCATTGACGTGCGGGTGCCCGGGGACGCTGATGCCGTATTCGGTCTCGATGCCCATGACACGGTGCACGCTCATCGGATCACCCGGCGATCAGAGGTACTGGCCGGTGTTGGGCACCGTGTCGATGAGGCGCCCGGCCTCCGTGCCCTGCTTGCCCTGGACGAGTGTCCGGATGAAGACGATCCGCTCGCCCTTCTTGCCCGAGATCCGCGCCCAGTCATCGGGGTTGGTGGTGTTGGGCAAGTCCTCGTTTTCACGGAACTCATCGACGCACGCGCTCAGCAGATGCTGTACCCGAATGCCCTTCTGGCCGAAGTCGAGGTAGTCCTTGATGGCCATCTTCTTGGCGCGCGCGACGATGTTCTCCAGCATGGCACCAGAGTTGAAGTCCTTGAAGTAGAGGACCTCCTTGTCACCGTTGGCGTAGGTCACTTCAAGGAAGCGATTGTCGTCGTCCTCCGAATACATCCGCTCGACCGCTCGCTGGATCATCGCGGCGCAGGTCACCTCGGCATCGCCACCATGCTCACCCAGGTCATCGGCGTGAAGCGGCAGGCCCGGAGTGAGGTACTTGCTGAGGATGTCGCGAGCCGCCTCCGCATCAGGGCGCTGGATCTTGATCTTCACATCGAGGCGACCGGGGCGCAGGATCGCGGGATCGATCATGTCTTCGCGGTTGGAGGCGCCGATGACAATGACATTCTCGAGACTCTCGACGCCATCGATCTCGCTGAGCAGCTGAGGAACGATCGTGTTCTCGACATCGCTCGAGACGCCCGAGCCGCGCGTGCGGAAGAGGGAGTCCATCTCGTCGAAGAAGACGATGACCGGCATGCCCTCGGAAGCCTTCTCACGCGCTCGTTGGAAGACGAGGCGGATGTGACGCTCCGTCTCGCCGACGTACTTGTTGAGCAGTTCCGGTCCCTTGATGTTGAGGAAGAATGAGCGGCCCTCTTCGCGTCCGGTGCGCTCGGCGACCTTCTTGGCCAGTGAGTTGGCCACCGCCTTGGCGATGAGGGTCTTGCCGCACCCGGGCGGCCCGTAAAGCAGGATCCCCTTGGGGGGTGCGAGCCGGTGCTCCTCGAAGAGATCGGGGTGCAGGAAGGGCAACTCGACGGCGTCCTTGATGGCGTCGATCTGGCTGCCGAGACCGCCGATGTCGGCGTAGTCGACGTCGGGCACCTCCTCCAGGACGAGTTCCTCGACCTCGGACTTGGGGATGACTTCGAAGACATAGCCGCTGCGGGGCTCCATGAGCAGTGAATCCCCCGCGCGCAGGGTGCGCTGACGCAATGGCTCCGCCAGGCCCACCACGCGCTCCTCGTCGGCGCGACCGATGACCAGCGCTCGTTCGCCATCGGCCAAGAGCTCCTTGAGCATGACGATCTCGCCGATGCGCTCGAAGTCGCGAACCCCGACGATGTTGAGCGCTTCGTTGAGCATGACCTCCTGGCCCGGCTGTAGCGAGGAGGCATCGACGTCAGGTGTCGAGACAAGTCGCATCTTGCGCCCGGCCACCGCCACATCGAGGGATCCGTCGTCGAGGCGGGCCAGGAAGACTCCGTAGCTGCCAGGGGGCTCGGCGAGGCGGTCGACCTCCGCCTTGAGCGCGACGATCTGCTCCCGTGCATCGCGCAGGGTCGCCACGAGACGGCCGTTGTGCGACTGCGCGGCTGCAAGCTCGGACTCGACCACCCGGAGGCGCTCCTCAGGGGTGCGCATTGCCGAGTCACGCTCGCTCATGCCGCTCCTCCCGGGACGCTTCCTACTCCTCGACCCTACCTACATATGGGCACCCCGCGCCTGTCACGCGCCGGTGCTGGACCCCGTCATGCCCTTGGCGGGTCGGCGTCGCCTGGGTGGAGCCACCGTGCCCTCGGCTAGCCGACGTGTCGCGAGGAGGAAGCCCGTGTGGCCCACCATGCGGTGATCCGGGCGCACCGCCAGCCCCTCGAGATGCCAGGTGCGCACCAGGGATTCCTCAGCCCGAGGCTCGGTCCATCGCCCGTCGGCCCGCAGGTCCTCAGCGATCCTCGAGAGCTGCGTCGTCGTGGCAACGTAGACGACGAGCACTCCTCCAGGGCGCAGGGCATGGGCCACCGCGTCGACGTGCTCCCAGGGATCCAGCATGTCGAGCACCACCGCATCGAAGGGCGCCTCATCCGCCCAGGGGCGATCCGCGAGATCTCCGATGTGGAGTGTCCAATTGGCGGGCTGGTCTCCGAACCAGCGTGTGACGTTGGCACGCGCGGTCTCGGCGAAGTCAGGACGCCGCTCGCAGGAAACGACTCGCCCCTGGATCCCCACGGTCTGGATGAGCGTGCAGGTGAGCGCACCCGAGCCCGCGCCTGCCTCGAGCACGGACCAGCCGGGTCGCAAGCCGGTGAGCATCGCGATTCGACCCGAGTCCTTGGGGTAGATGACCGCAGCACCCCTCGGCATGGAGAGGACGAAGTCTTCGAGCAGCGAGCGCAGCGCGACGTAGGACGTGCCTCCCGTGGTGGTCACCACGATGCCCTCGGGGCGCCCCAGCAGGTCATCGTGAGAGATGGAACCCCGATGGGTGTGGAATGTCGCGCCAGGCTGCAGCACGAGGGTGTGGTGGCGCCCGCGGTCGTCGGTGATCTGCACGATGTCCCCCGCGGAGAGCATCCGGTCGCCGGTCATCAGGGGAGGCTAGCCCAGGCCCGCAGATCCGCCAGCGTCACGCCGTCGAGCGACTCGAGCACGCGACGGCGCGGATGCTCCGGAATCGGCACGAGATGCGGCACCGCGAGGACATAGGCACCGCTGGCCTGTCCCGCTGCCACTCCCGTGGGCGAATCCTCGATCACGATGCATGCCTCGATGGGGACGCCGAGATGTCGCGCGGCCGCGAGATAGGGCTCGGGGTGGGGCTTGCCCTCGTCCACCTCGTCACCGGCCACGGTGACATCGAAGGCGGGCTCGGGAATGCCCTGTCGACCTGACACGGCGTCGGACACGGCGCTGAGAAGTCGACGATGAGACGCCGACACCAGCGCGGTCGGCACACCACCCGCGCGGCACTCGGTGAGGAGTTCGAGCGCGCCCGGGCGCCACACGAGGTCACCTGATCGCAGGAGCCACTCCATGGTGGCAAGCAGCTCGGCGCCGATCACATCCGGCGCATGTGGCGAGCCTGTGCGATCAGCCATGTACGACGTCACCCGCTCAAGCGGGCCCCCGAGGCAGTGCGCCTGATCGTCACGCGTCCAGGTGCCCCCCCAGCTCGACACGACCCGGCACTCGGCATCCCACCACAGGTCCTCAGAGTCGATGAGCGTGCCGTCGAGGTCGAAGAGCACCGCAGCAGGGAGGTCCATGAGCAGGCAGGCTAGCGGCGCACCCCTCGGAGCCCATGCCGTGACATAGGGTGAGCGCGGCGGGGGCGCGCGTCTCGGCGATCGGAGGTGGCCGCATGATCGAGTTCGAGGCCCTACCCGAGTTGGTCGACCCCGTCCTCGTCGCTGCCTTCGAGGGCTGGAATGACGCGGGCGATGCCGCAAGTGATGCCGTCGCCCATCTCATCCGCGTGTGGGATGCGACGCCACTCGCCGAGATCGACCCCGAGGACTACTACGACTACCAGGTCAACAGGCCCGTGATCGCGTTCGACGACGAAGGAGTGCGTCAACTCACGTGGCCCACCACGCGCATCTACGTCGCCCGGCTGCCCCTGGCCGCTCGCGATGTGGTGCTGGTCCACGGCATCGAACCCAACATGCGTTGGCGCCAGTTCACCGATGAGATCCTCGTGCTGGCCGCCGAACTCGGTGTGACCCTGTCCGTCACGCTGGGCGCACTCCTCTCCGACAGTCCACACTCCAGGCCCGTCCCCGTCACAGGCACATCGACCGATCCTGGCACCGCGCTCAGCCTTGGGGTGGAGCCGTCGCACTACGAGGGCCCGACAGGCATCGTCGGAGTGCTCCAGGAGGCATGCAGCCGCCGCGGGCTTCCCGCGGTCTCCCTGTGGGCCGCCGTACCCCACTACGTCGCCCAGGCGCCTTCGCCCAAGGCCACCCTGGCCCTCGTGCGACGCGTCGAAGACCTCCTCGACGTACCCGTGCCCCTGGCCGATCTCGTCGAAGATGCGCGCGCCTGGGAGATCGGCGTCGACGAGCTCGCAGCCGACGACGAGGAGGTCGCTGACTACGTGCGCCAGCTCGAGGAGGCTCGTGACACGACCGACCTCCCCGAAGCGAGCGGAGAGGCGATCGCCCTGGAGTTCGAGCGCTACTTGCGGCGCAGGGGCACCGACGGCGGTTGACCCCAGCGATCAGGCTTGCGCGTGCAGGGCCTGGTAGGCGCGGATGAGCGCATCCGTCGACGAGTCCCGGTCCAGCGGACGGTCCGCATCCTGCAGATCCGGCAGGATGGAGTTGGCCATCGCCTTGCCCAACTCGACGCCCCACTGGTCGAAGCTGTCGATACCCCAGACGGCCCCCTGCACGAAGACGCTGTGCTCATAGAGGGCAATGAGTGCGCCCAGGGCGTGCGGTTCCAAGCGCGCGGCGAGGATGAACGTCGACGGCCGGTTGCCGGGCATCACCTTGTGGGGCACGAGGTCAGCAGGCGTGCCGTCTGCACGCACCTCGTCCGCCGTACGCCCGAAGGCGAGCACGGCCGCCTGCGCGAGGGCATTCGCCGCGAGCATGTCCTGCATGTCGAAGACGGGTTCGAGGGCCTGGGCAAAGAGGATGAAGTCGCAGGCGACGATCTCCGTGCCCTGATGCAGCAACTGGTAGAAGGAGTGCTGGCCATTGGTGCCCGGCTCTCCCCAGTAGATCGCGCCGGTGTTGTAGTCCACATGGGCGCCGTCCATGCGCACGGATTTGCCATTGCTCTCCATGGTGAGCTGCTGGAGGTACGCCGGGAAGCGCGCGAGGAACTGCGCGTAGGGCAGCACGGCAGTGGTCGGGATATCGAGGAAGTCACGATTCCACACGGCGATGAGACCCATGCGCAGCGGCACGTTGACCTCGGGTGCCGCATGTAGGAAGTGCTGGTCCATCGCGTGGAAGCCGTCGAGCATCTCTCGGAATCGCTGCGGGCCGATGGCGATCATGGTGCTCAGCCCGATGGCGGAGTCCATGGAGTAGCGGCCCCCGACCCAGTCCCAGAAGCCGAACATGTTGGCCGTATCGATGCCGAATGCCGCGACCCGCTCGCCATTGGTCGAGACCGCGACGAAGTGCTTCCCGACCGCGCCTTCTCCGAGCGCCTCGACGATCCACTGGCGCGCGGCCTTGGCGTTGGTGAGAGTCTCCTGGGTGCCGAAGGTCTTCGACGCCACGATGAAGAGCGTCTGTGCCGGCTCGAGTCCGAGTAGGGCTTCGGTGATGTCGGTGGGATCGACGTTGGAGACGAACCGGAAGGTCATCGCTCGGTCGGAGTAGTAGCGCAGTGCCGCATATGCCATCGCCGGTCCAAGGTCTGATCCACCGATGCCGATGTTGACCACATTGACGATGCGTTCGCCCGTGGCTCCTCTCCAACTCCCATCGCGCACACGATCCGAGAAGTCCGCCATGCGGGCGAGAACCTCGTGCACCTCCCCCGCGACGTCGACGCCGTCGACCTCGAGCGTCGCCCCCGCGGGCAGTCGGAGTGCCGTGTGCAGGACCGCACGATCCTCGGTGCCGTTGACGTGCGTGCCCGCGAACATCGCATCCCGCTTGGCCAGCACCCCCTGCTCGCGAGAGAGCTCCACCAGTGCGGCCATCACGTCATCGGTGACGCGCTGCTTGCTGAAGTCCGCCCTGAGGCCGGCGGCCTCCAGAGTCCACGCGGGTCCCCTCTCCGGCTCCTCGGCGAAGAGATCCCGGAGCGGGCGGGTCCGCATGCCATCGGCAAGGCCGCGCAGTCTGCCCCACGCCTCGGTCCTCGTCGGGTCAGCGGATTCCATGGAGTTCATGCGATAAGCCTTGCACTACGGTGTCGGAGTCGTACACGGTATGGGCCAGGAGACATCCCGCGCTCATGCTGCGGTTACCCGAAGGAGTGATGACGCCATGGCGACGTCGCAACCCATGCAATTGGGCATGATCGGCCTGGGGCGCATGGGCGCCAACATCGTCCGGCGCATCATGCGGGACGGACACTCCGCGGTGGTCTACGACCGCGACCCCGCCGCCGTGGCCGCCCTCGTCGCGGAGGGGGCCGTGGGCGCTGACTCGCTGGCCGACCTCGTCGCCAAGATGGAGGGCCCGCGCAACGTCTGGATCATGGTCCCAGCCGGCGCCATCACCCAGGCGGTCGTCGACGAACTGGGCGGCCTGCTGGACGGCGGAGACACGATGATCGACGGCGGCAACTCCTACTACCGCGACGACATCCGACGATCTGCCGCGTTGCACCCCCGGGGCATCCACTACGTCGACTGCGGGACATCGGGCGGCGTATGGGGTCTCGAGCGCGGCTACTCGCTCATGATCGGTGGGGACGATGAGGCCGTGAACCGCCTCGATCCGATCTGGAACTCGGTCGCGCCCGGTGTCGAGTCTGCCCCGCGCACCGCGGATCGCACCGGAGCGCTCCTGCCCGGTGAGGCCGGCTGGCTGCACTGCGGACCGAGCGGCGCGGGTCACTTCGTGAAGATGGTGCACAACGGCATCGAGTACGGCCTCATGGCGGCCTACGCGGAAGGCCTCAACATCCTCAAGCACGCCGACACCGGCCTTCGACAGCGCGATTCCGATGCGGAGACAGCGCCACTCGAGCATCCCGAGTACTACCAGTACTCGTTCGACCTGCCCGCCATCACCGAAGTCTGGCGGCGTGGCAGTGTCGTCGGCTCATGGCTCCTCGACCTCACCGCCCTCGCCCTCTCGCGATCGGGTGACCTCGCGGAGTTCTCCGGCCGGGTGTCGGACTCGGGTGAGGGCCGCTGGACGTCGATTGCGGCGATCGAGGAGGGGGTGGCTGCACCCGTGCTCACCGAAGCCCTCTACTCGCGCTTCGACAGTCAGGGGATGGCCGACTTCGCCTACCGGGTGATGTCTGCCCAGCGCAAGGAGTTCGGCGGCCACGACGAGAAGTCGTCGTAGCCCACGGCTACCCGACTAGATCCACTCCCAGCAGCGCATCCACGGCACTGCGGACTCGCGCGGGCGACGAGGGATCGCTGCCACCTCGCGTGAGTGCCTCATCCGCCCAGCGATCGACCACAGCGAGGGCTTCGGGTGTGCGAAGGTCATCGGCGATCGCGGCACGCATGTCGGTCAACGTGGCCTCCGCGGCGGGGCCCGCAGCCAGCGCGGCAGCGCGGCGCCAGCGATCCAGTCTCGACTCGGCCTGCGCAAGGCCCTCATCGGTCCAGTCCCAGTCATCGCGGTAGTGGTGGGCGAGCACGGCGAGCCGGATGGCACCCGCGCTCACGCCCCCATCGCGCAGGCGATGCACGAAGACGAGATTGCCGAGCGACTTGCTCATTTTCACGCCATCGAGCCCGACCATGCCCGCGTGGACGTAGTCGCGCGCGTAGGGCCGGGTGCCCTCGAGCACCTCCGCGTGGCTGGCTCCCATCTCGTGATGGGGGAAGACGAGGTCGCGACCTCCACCCTGGACGTCGAAGGTCATGCCGAGGTGGTCCAGCGCGATGGCCACGCACTCGATGTGCCAACCCGGTCGACCGTGACCCAGGGCTGTGTCCCAGGCTGGCTCCTCCGGACGTGCGGCGCGCCAGAGCAGAGGGTCCAGCGGATCTCGCTTGCCGGGCCGTAGCGGGTCGCCTCCTCGCTCGGCGAACACCTCGAGCATGTCCTCGCGCGAGAGACCGGAGACTCCCCCGAAGAGCGGATCCGCCGAAATGTCGAAGTAGAGATCGCCGTCGACGTCGTACACCGCACCGCGCTCCTGCAGGCCCTGGATGCACCTCACGACACTGGGGATCGATTCGACCGCCCCGATGTAGTCGTCCGGGGGGAGGACGCGCAGGAACTCCATGTCCTCACGGAAGAGTTGCGTCTCGCGCTGGGCAATCTCCCGCCAGTCCTGGCCGGTCGCGACAGCGCGCTCGAGGAGAGGATCGTCGATGTCGGTGACGTTCTGCACGTAGCGGACCCGATGCCCGGCATCGATCCACGCCCTCACCAGCGTGTCGAAGGCGAGGTAGGTGGCGGCGTGACCCATATGCGTGGCGTCGTACGGGGTGATCCCGCAGACGTAGAGCCGAGCCTCCTCCCCGGGAGCCGTGGGCCGACGTTCCCCGCTCGACGTATCCAGCACACGCACGGGTCGACCACCGGGCCCCAGCGATGGGACGAGCGGCCTCGGCCAGGACTCCATGGTGTGAGCCTAGGAGATCCGCCGATCTCACATGGCGGGCCAGGGCAGCTCCGGCCATCCTCCGTCCGGGAGCGGATACTCGCCCGCGCGCAGCAGGGCCTGGAGACGATCACGCGCCGCGGCGATCTCCGACTGCGTGAGCAGCAACTCCAATTGCTCAGCCACCAGCCCCCAGCCGTCGGCGAGGGTGCTCAGGTCCGCGAGCTCTGACGGACCGATGGGCGTGCCCGCCCAGCCCCAGAGCACGGTGCGCAGCTTGGGCTCGACATGGAAGGTCAGACCGTGATCGATACCGGCGACGGCCCCCGGAGTCGCGCGCAGGACGTGCCCACCCTTGCGGTCGGCGTTGTTGACGATGGAGTCGAGCAGGGCGACCCGACGCAGGGGAATGGACTCCTCGTGGACGAGGCACACATGGTCACCACGTGCTCCCTCCCCCTCCACGACCACATGCCATCCCGGGGGCACGCAATCTGCGTCCACGACGTCGACGGGCGGGTCCTCCGGAGCCACGTCCACCCAGACCTGGAGGCTGCCGGGCCCGAGCGGGGCGTCGTCCCTCCACACCGTGACCGGGACAAGGTCCCAGCCCAGCGCTCGGTCGATCACATACGTGGCCACCTCGCGCTCCCCCAGAGAGCCCGTGGGGAAGTCCCAGAGGGGTCGCTCGCCTCGCCGGGGCTTGTAGACCGCGCGCACCAGCGCCGCACCTGCGCTGCACTCGACCCGCATCGCCGAGTTCGAGGAGTCCCAAAGCCTGCCCTCGACCGTCACATCGCCCTGCGACAGCACGCTCTCCAACTCTGCAGGCGTCACACTCACACCCTGCGTCGGTATCCATTGGCACGCGGGCAGATGTGGCCATTCGCATCGAGGGGCTGCAAGCAGAAGGGGCAGGGCGGGCGCCCCGCGGCCACGAGGGCTTGAGCTCGTCGCGCGAAGGCCGCGGCGGCGTCCGGGGACAGGGACACGCGCAGGGTGTCAGCCGCATCGTCATCGTCATCACCGGGCTCGGCAGCATCCTCCTCACCCAGGGCGTGCGCTTCGATAAGCACCCTCTCGCCGGAGCCCTCGTCGGGAAGCCACGCGATACCGAGGGCACCCACGCGGAACTCCTCCTCCAGGGGCAAGGCGAGGGCGTCGGTGTCATCGCGACCCGCAGACTCGGGCACTCCGGCCTGTGCGAGCAGACGTTCGACTCGCTCGGCGAGCATCGCCACCTGCGCCTTCTCGAGCGCGACCGATGTCACGGAGCGGGCGTCGCTGGCCTGCAGGTAGAAGGTCCGCTCACCCGGCAATCCCACCGTGCCTGCGACGAAGCGCCGCGGGTCGACGTAGGAGTGGATACGGCGTGGCACACCGTCACCGTATCCGGGGAGGTCGCCTAATGCTCCCCCGAGCCACCGCCCACCGTGCCCTCGACCTTCCGGGAGCGGCGCGTGCGCGCGAGAGGCGCGAGATCGGATCCACGATCATTCACGTGCAGGACCTGCACCCCCCGTGCGCCGTAGCGCACCACCGACACGGAGGCGGGATCCACCACGATGCGCTGGAACTGATCCAGGTGCGTGCCGAGTGCATCAGCGAGGATCGCCTTGATGACGTCGCCATGGGAGACGACGGCGTACGTCGCTCGGTCGCCGAGGCGCTCGTTCCACTCGTGCACGGCTGTTACGGCGCGGGCCTGCATCTGGGGCAGCGACTCGCCCTCCGGGAAGGTCACGGCGCTCGGGCGCTCCTGGACCGTGCGCCACAGCGGGGACTTCGCCAGCTCGGACAGCGGACGATTGGTCCACGCGCCGTAGCGGCACTCCCCCAGCCGCTCGTCGAGCGAGACACCGGGCGGACGGCGCTGGGCGCGGTCGAGCGCCTCCGCCGTCTGCACCGTGCGCTCCAGTGGACTGCTCACGATGGCCGTGAGCCGTAGTGCCCGGAGGCGATCAGCGGCAGCCGCTGCCTGTGCCACACCCTGGTCGTCCAGATGAACGCCGGGCGTCCAGCCGGCGAGAATCCCTTGAGCATTGGCCGGCGTGCGACCATGTCGGACGAGGATGACCAGCGGCATGCCGCGACGCTATCGGAGAAGGCGGGCGACAGCCGCCGGCATGGGAGGCGACACGTGATCCGGATCATGGGCACCTACCGGGAGGGCAGGCTCGACTCCACGCGCCACTCCCCGGGTGCAGCACCTTCGCCCGAGGCTCTCCAGGCTGCGCGCGATACCGTCGCAGCGCCGACCGACTTCACCTGGATCGCTCTCTCCGACCCCACGCGGACGGAGGTCGACCTGGTGGCAGAGACCTTCCATCTCGAGCCGTTGCTTCTCGAAGATGCCGTCTCCCAGCAGCAGCGCGCCAAGATCGATATCGCTGACACGAGCCTCTTCGTGCTCCTGAAGGTCCTCGAGTGGGTCGACGATACGTCGGACGTCGAGACCGGGCAGGTGGCCTGCTTCGTTGGTCCCGGCTATGCGATCACGATGCGCATGGGCCGTGCAGAGGACACCGAGGTCGTCGCCGCTCGACTCGCCTCGCACCCCGAACTCGCCGCCACCGGTCCCCTCTCGATCTTCTGGGCCATAGCGGATGTCGCCGCCCGTCAGTACCTCGCAGTGGGTGAGGCCATCCAGTCCGATATCGAGGAGATCGAGCAGCAGGTCTTCTCCGATCAGCCATCGCAGGCCGCGAATCGGATCTACCGCCTCAATCGCGAGAACATCGAGATGCGGCGCGCCGTGCAACCACTGCTTCCGGACTCCCAGAGACTCGCGCGCGATGCGCTTCCACTGGTGCCCCCTCCCCTGCATCCCTACCTGCGCGATGTGGGCGACAACATCCTGCGAGCGGGAGACATGGTCGACGGATTCGACTCCACGCTCATGACGATGCTCATGGCGAGCACCGCCCGCCAGGATCTGCTCCAGAACAAGGACATGCGCAAGATCTCGGCCTGGGCGGCCATCATCGCCGTACCCACGGCCATCGCAGGGATCTACGGCATGAACTTCGACGACATGCCCGAGCTTCACTGGACGTTCGGCTATCCGGCTGTGCTCGCGGTGATGACAGGCATCTGCCTGCTCCTCTACCGGGGCTTCAAGAAGTCCGGGTGGCTCTAGCGGCTAGGTGGCCGTGATCGTGCCGGTGACGAGCAATGCCACGATGAAGGCGGCGAGTGCC
The DNA here is from genome assembly GCA_044238565.1 of Candidatus Nanopelagicales bacterium. Classification (GTDB taxonomy): domain Bacteria; phylum Actinomycetota; class Actinomycetes; order S36-B12; family S36-B12; genus Mxb001. The sequence goes on along the minus strand of JBIIDD010000001.1, from coordinate 8,047 downwards.
AGCCGGTAGACGACGAAGGGCATATATGAGCCCGTCCGCAGGTAGCGCAGCAGCCAGGCGATGACGGCATAGCCGACCGTGAAGGCGATCACGGTCGCGAGGATGGTCTGCCCCCAGGCAACCTGCGGGTCGTCGCCGATGCGCGTGGCCTCGTAGAACCCTGATCCGAGCACTGCGGGGATGGCGAGGAGGAAGGCGTAGCGTGTGGCCGCCTCCCGGGTGTAGCCGAGGGTCAGCCCCATCGTGATGGTGGCGCCCGACCGAGAGACACCGGGGATGAGCGCTAGTGCCTGGGCGCATCCCAGGGCGATCGCATCGCGAGTGCGCATCACGCTGATCTCGCGCTCCTTGCGGCCGAAGCGATCGGCGAGCCCCAGCAGCACACCGAAGACGGCGAGCATGGTGGCCGTGATCCACAGATTGCGCGCGACCGTCTCGATCTGCTCGGTGAAGGCCAATCCCAGCACCACGATGGGAATCGTGCCGAGGATGACGTACCAGCCAAGTCGGGCGTCAGGCGAGCCACGCAATTCGGGTCGGACGAGGCTGCGACCCCAGGCGCTCAGGATTCGCGCGATGTCGTGGCGGAAGTAGATGAGGACCGCAACCTCCGTGCCGATCTGAGTCACTGCAGTGAAGGCGGCACCCGGATCTCCCCAGCCGAAGATCCGCGACAGCACGAGGATGTGGGCGCTGGAGGAGATCGGCAGGAACTCCGTGAGGCCCTGGATGACTCCGAGGACAACCGCCTCGAACCACGTCATGGCGCCTGCCGCCGCCACGTCTCGGATCGCATCGCCCCTAGGCCTCCGCGAGTCCTGCCTGGGCGATGAGCTGTGGCATCAAGCGCAACGTCTCGAGCCTCTCCTCCAGGGAGCCGTGGTAGCTCGCGATGGTGAGCGTGGTCACCCCGGCGGCGGCGTAGTCCTTGAGCCGTTCGGCGATGACGTCGGGTGGCCCGATGAGCGAGGTCCGCTGGATGAACTCCAGGGGCACCGCCGCCGCGGCACCCGCGTAGTCCTTGGCCAGGTAGAGATCCTGAATCCGCGCTGCCGCCTCACCAAAGCCCATGCGCACGGCGAGGGCGTTGTAGAAGTTCTTCTCTCGCGAGCCCATTCCACCGATGTAGAGGGCGCAGTAGGCGCGCACGGGATCTGCGCAGGCTTCGATGTCATCTCCGATGATCACCGGGACCGTGGGGACGACATCGAAGCCCTCCATGCCGAGACCGGCCTTCTCGCGGCCGGCACGGATGTGCCCGAGAAGCTCACCCGAGTGGTCGGGATCGAAGAAGATGGCGAGCCAACCGTCGGCGATCTCGCCCGCGAGTTCGAGATTGCGGGGGCCCACGGCCGCGAGGTAGATGGGGATCCGCTCGCGCACCGGGTGCACCGTGAGGGTGAGGGCCTTTCCGGGACCATCGGGCAGGGGCAGCGTGAAGAATTCACCGTCGTAGGTGAGCCGCTCACGAGCGAGCGCCTTGCGCACAATGGCGACGTACTCCCGAGTGCGTGCCAGCGGCTTGTCGAAGCGCACGCCGTGCCACCCCTCGGACACCTGGGGCCCTGACACCCCGAGTCCGAGGCGGAAGCGTCCACCGGAGAGGGTGTCGAGCGTGGCTGCCGTCATGGCGGTATTGGCAGGTGTCCGACCCGGGATCTGGAAGATCGCCGAACCTACGTCGATGCGCTCGGTCTGGGCGGCCACCCATGCCAGCACCGTGGCAGCGTCGGAGCCATAGGCCTCGGCTGCCCACGCGACCGCATAGCCGCAACGGTCGGCCTCCCGCGCCTGCTCGAGATTGTCGGCGTCGTTGCCCGCGCCCCAGTAGCCGAGGTTGAGACCGAGCTGCATGCGCCCTCCCGATTCCGATGCGCACCACCGGCGGACCGGCGACCTTGCGCGTGTCGGGCGAGCCTATCCGCCCCCGGTCGTGGCTAGGTTGCCCACGTGGAGCGACGGAGCCTGGGCGTGACCGGTGCCCGTGTCGGCGCCCTCGGCCTGGGCACGAGCACCTGGGGCCGCGGCACCGATCGCGCGGAGGCACGTGAGCAGCTCGCCATGCTGCTCGACGTGGGCGGCAACCTGGTCGACATCGCTCCCGTGACGACCGACGCCGACCTCGCCGCAGACGTCTTCGCGGACACAGGCCTGCGGCGCGAGGCGTTCGTGAGCATTCGCATCCCCGCGGCCGACTCCCAGCGTGACCTGCTCGCCGGGCTCGACGACGCTCTCGTGGCTCTCGGCCTCACCCATGCGGACCTGTGGACGATCGAGGGTTGGGATTCCGACCTGCCCTGGCCGGAACTCGTGTCAGCACTCGCGATCGCCGTGGCCACCGGGCGCGCCCGCTACGCCGGGCTCTGCCCGGCCGCCGCTTGGCAGGTCGGCATCGTGGGCGCGGGCCTGGCGATGCACGCTGATCGCGCTCCACTAGCGGCCGTCACCACGCCCTACTCCCTGCTGGATCGTGATCCGGCGGAGCAGGTATCGCAGGCGTCTCGGGCGGTGGGCGCGGGCCTGATCGCGGCCTGGCCCCTCGCCGGCGGGGTGCTCACGGGCAAGTACCGCCATGCCACCCCACCGGATTCCCGAGGAGCTGGCGAGCGCCACGCTGCGCGATTGCACCGCTACCGGTCCGCCGCGACACGTCCGGTGGTGGACGGTCTGTGCGCCGCTGCCGAGGGCCTCGGCACCACGCCCGGCGCACTCGCGATCGCGTGGGTGCGCGATCGTCCCGGAGTCGCCGCCTCGCTCGCAGGGGCGCGCACCGTCCACCAGTGGCGCGCCGCGCTGGCCAGCTGCGAGATCACGGTGCCCACCGAGATCCGGCGAGTCCTCGATGAAGTCGCTGACGAAGCCATGCACGTCGGACATGATGGTGATCCAGGATCAGGGTCCACCTAGGCCACTCGCGGGAGGGCAGCGATGTCGGCAACGCGCCATGGCACCTACGAATACCGCGAGTTCGCGATGCCCCGTGAGACGACGCGCGACGTGGCGCGGAGCGTGCTCACCGAGTACGCGGAATACGGCCACTGGGAGCTCGCGCGCCTGCGCATCTACCCCGACGGACGTCGGCGCGTGTGGCTGCGCCGCCGGGTCATGCGCGTGCAACGCACTGCTTGACGACTAGGCCATCCGGAGGAAGCGGTCCAGGGCGCGCACGCCGAAGGTCACGGCGTCGATAGGCACGCGCTCATCGACACCGTGGAAGAGTGCTGTGAAGTCGAGATCGGGTGGCAGGCGCAACGGCGAGAAGCCGTAGCCATGCACTCCCAACCGAGAGAAGGCCTTGGCGTCGGTGCCCGCCGAGAGCAGGTACGGCGCGACGGCCGCGCCGGGATCCTCCGCCTCCAGGGCCGCCCGCATGGCATCGACGAGCGGCACGTCGTAGGACGCCTCCAACGCCACATCGTGATTGATGAATTCCCGGCGCACCGAGGGCCCGAGCAGGCGATCGATCTCGGCAAGGAAGGCCTCTCCCTCACCAGGGACGTAGCGGCCGTCGACGACGGCCGTGGCCTCGCCGGGGATGACATTGGCCTTGTAGCCCGCCTGCAGCATCGTGGGGTTGGCGGTGTTGCGCGTACCGGCACCGATGAAGCGAGCCACGGGGCCAAGCTGACGTGCGAGCTCGACCGGATCATCGAGATCGAGATCGAGCCCATATGCCTCGCTGATGGCCGCGACCATGTGGCGCGCGGTCGGCGATAGCTGCACGGGCCAACGGTGCTGGCCGATGCGTGCCACCGCTGCGGCCACCTCGGTGACGGCGTTATCGCCCGTGAGCGCGGAACCGTGGCCGGCGGCCCCCTCGGCGACCAAGCGCATCCAGGCGATGCCCTTCTCTGCTGTCTGGATCAGGTAGAGCCTGCGGTCATCCGGCAGCGTGAGCGAGAATCCCCCGACCTCACTTACTCCCTCGGTCACTCCCTCGAGGATGTCAGGACGGTGGTCGACGATCCAGTGCGACCCATGCTGCCCACCGGCCTCCTCGTCGGGGATGAAGAGGAAGACCAGGTCTCGGCTCGGTCGCATCCCCGACCGACTCCACGCGCGTGCAAGCGCGATGAGCATCGCATCCATGTCCTTCATGTCGACCGCGCCGCGCCCCCACACCATGCCGTCGAGCACCTCGGCGGAGAACGGCGGCACCGACCAGTGCGACGCCTGGGCAGGCACGACATCAAGATGACCGTGAAGGAGCAGGCGCGGTCGTGTCGGATCGGTCCCCGCGATGCGTGCCACCACACCCTGACGTCGCGACGACGTGGTGCTGAAGCGCTCAACCTCGAGACCCGCCTCCTGGAGTGATGCCTCGACGTACTCCGCGGCGGCGGCTTCGCCTGGCCCGGAATCGGTGCCGTCGTTGGTGGTGTCTATCCGGATGAGCGCGCGCAGGATGTCGATCACCTCGGCCTGGGCAGCGTGCGCTTCCGGGCTGGCCTCTGACGCCGGGGTGTCCACGTGCCCATCCTGCCCTGCGGAGCCAGGTGGGGGGCGGTTGCCGCCTGTTGTTATCCTCGCCGTCGGCGATCGTTCCGTGTCCCCGCACGGTCGGATCACCCACCACGTCCGGGTGGCGGAATTGGCAGACGCGCTAGCTTGAGGTGCTAGTGCCCGCAAGGGCATGGGGGTTCAAGTCCCCCCTCGGACACCATCGTTAGGCCGGGCCCCTCGGGGCTCGTGGCGCACTCGGCCCGTGCGCTCCGTTGGCATGATGGGCGCGTGCCCCTCACCAGGATCGCGCCGACCCCGAGCGGCTTCCTGCATGAAGGAAACCGACTCAACTTCAAACGGACTGCCGACCTCGCCGAGGAAGTAGGCGCCGTCGTCGCCCTTCGCATTGATGACGCCGACGCCTCGCGCTACCGCCGCGAGTACGCCGAGGACATCTTCACGACCCTGCACGAGATGGGCATCACGTGGACGCGTGGTCCCCGCGATGTCGACGACTTCGAATCCGCCTGGTCTCAGCGCGCGAAGACCGAGTACTACCGCGCCGAACTCACGAAGGCTCTGGAGCGCGGACTGCCTGCATATGCCTGCGCCTGTTCGCGATCGCAGCAGAGCCGGCCCGCGACGGGGGGCTGTGTCGGTGACTGCCGGTCACGTGACCTGCCGCTCGAACCCGGTGCGACTGCCCTGCGCGTGGTGGTGCCCCCCGGCACCATCGTGCACGCAGGCGACGTTGTCGTGCGCCTGGATGTCGACATGGGCGACTTCGTTGTGTGGCGCCGGGATGATCTCCCGGCGTATCAACTCGTCTCGGTCGTGGAGGACAGGGACCTCGGTGCCACCCACATCGTCCGGGGACGCGATCTCGTCCCCTCGACCGCGGCACAGATCCACATGTCCCGATGGCTTGACGCCGAGCTGGTGGCTCAAGCGACCTATGTGCATCATGGGCTCGTGACGGACACGTCCGGTGCGAAACTGTCGAAGTCGACCCTCGCATCATCCCGGGAGGCCATGCCGTGACCACCAGTCCGGAGATCGGCGAGGCGATCGATGCCGCCGGCATCCGCACCAACGTGCACGACACGGGCATCGACCCCGGCGGTGGCACGGTGCTCCTCATTCACGGGTCGGGACCTGGGGTGAGCGCCTGGGCCAACTGGCGTCTGACCATCCCGGCGCTTGCGACGAGCTTCCGTGTGATCGCACCCGACATCGTGGGGTTCGGCTACACCGATCGCACAGTGGATCGATACGACGTGGATACCTGGGTGCGCCATACCGTGGGCGTGCTCGATGCACTCCAGATCGAGACGGCACATGTCGTCGGCAACTCCTTCGGCGGCTCCCTCGCCCTGGCACTGGCGATCCGCCACCCCGAGCGCGTGCGCCGTCTCGGGCTCATGGGGGCTGTGGGCCTGAGCTTCCCCATCACGGCGGGATTGGACTCGGTATGGGGCTACGAGCCGAGCGTGGAGTCCATGGCCGAACTCCTGCGGATCTTCACGGCGACACCCGCGCCCGGAATCGATGACCTGGCACGACTGCGCTACGAGGCGAGCACGCGCCCAGGCGTGCAGGAGGCCTACGCCGAGATGTTCCCGGCGCCGCGCCAGCGCTGGGTAGACGCCCTCGCCCACGCGGAATCGGCGGTATCCGCTATCCGCGCGCCCACGCTCATCTTCCACGGACGCGAGGATCGAGTGATCCCCCTCGCCACATCACTGCGCCTCTTCGAGCTCATCCCGGACGCCCAGCTGCATGTCTTCGGCAACTGCGGCCACTGGACGCAGATCGAGCATGCGGAGGAGTTCAACCGAATCCTCTGCGGCTTCCTCCTCGATGGCTGACAGGTCCTCGGTCGCCCTCGGGCGCCGGCGGCGACGTCACATGCGGAGGTAGGAAGCCCCGTTGAGATCGACGACTCCCCCGCTCGCCCACTCCGCCTGCGGTGAAGCCAGGAAGGCCACCGTTGCAGCGATCTCATCCGGGTGCGCAATGCGCCCGAAGGGGCTCTCTGCCCGGCGCACCGCCCCGGCCTCACCCTCCATCGCCTCGGCCGCCATATCCGTCTCCACGAAACCCGGTGCCACGGTGGTGACCGCGATACCCCGGCCTCCGAGGTATTTCGCCAGGGACTGCCCGAACGACGCGACCCCCGCCTTGCTCGCACCGTAGGCGGGACTCCGCGGCTCGCCCCGGAATGCGCCACGGGATCCGACATTGATGATTCGCCCGCCCGGGCCCATGTGCCTCACGGCATGCCAGGAGACGAGCGCCGGCGCGAGCAGATTGATGTCGAGGGTCTGGCGCCACGCGTCGAGCCAACTGGCGAAGTCGACCTCATCGATCGGGTGATCGAAGAAGACCCCGGCGTTGTTGACCAGCACGTCGATGCCGCCCAGGGCCTCGGCAACCGCCTCGACCATGCCAGCGATGGCCTCCGGGTCACGCAGGTCGGCACGCACCGCGACGTGGCCCGTGCCGGGGAGGGAGGCGAGGACCTCCTGCGCGGCGTCGGGGCTCGCGTGGAAGTGCACGGCCACCCGGCATCCGTCCACGGCGAACCTGCGCGCGATGGCCGCGCCGATCCCCCGCGAGCCACCCGTGACGAGAACTCGACTGCTCATGGAGGTCAGGCTAGGACCCACGACCCGCTCCCGCGCGCCCGTCTGGCAGGCTGAGCGCATGGCACACGGCACGGGTGACGAGCCCATTCACCTCAACAATCACCACCTCAACACGCTCACGGCGATCTTCAGCCACCCGACGAGCCACAACATCCGCTGGGCGGACACGATCTCCCTTCTCGAGCATGTGGGCGATGTCGAGGAGCGTCACGACGGCAAGCTCAAGATCACGCTGGGCCCCGAGACCGAGGTCTTCGACCGGCCCCGTCACAAGGACATCGACACGCAGATGGTGGTCGACCTGCGGCGCATGCTGCGCAATGCCGGGTTCGAGCCCAAGAAGCCCGGCGAGGAGGTCTGACATGCATGACATCACCGATGCCATCGATCTGACGGGGCGGATCGCGATCGTCGCCGTCGACTTCCACAGCACGCGCATCTACGCGCTGGACTCCCCCGACCGCTCCTCTCCCGAGCATGTCGTCGCCGAGGATCCGCGCAAGCGCTACCACAACGTCTACCACCATGACGGCAATGTCGACGGCACGTATCTCGGCGACAGCGACGCCTATTGGTCACTGCTCACTCAGGCACTCGCTCCGGCATCCGGGATCATCCTGCTCGGACACGGCACAGGCAAGGCGAATGCGAGCCACCATCTCGCGGCGTACATCGAGAAGCACCGACGCGACATCGCCGGGCGCATCCTCGCCGACGTGCGGGCAGACATCGACGACCTCACCGACGAGCAGTTGCTGCGTCTCGGGCAGCACATCGCGGGGATCGATCCCCTACGCGATCACGGCGACAGCAGGCGCGGCGCCTAACCCTCGACGGGATGCTTCGCGCGCCAGCGACGCTCGAGCAACCAGGCCACGACTGCCGACACGACACCCACGGCGAGCACAGCCACCCAGCCGCCGAGGTTGCCCAGGGAATTGGTGTTGGCCGGGTCG
>JBIIDD010000029.1:0-8909 GCA_044238565.1 Candidatus Nanopelagicales bacterium | reverse complement strand
AGGTCATAGCCATGGGGATCAGGTGATGAGGAGAGCGGCCCGAGGACCGCGGTGGAGTCGGCATAGACATAGGTCAGGGTGGAGTTGGCAGCACGTCCGCAGGTCACGCGGGAGCAGCGGCGTCGGTAGCCCACGAGCCGGGACGCTACCGTCCGATCGCGGACACAGGGCGGTGCCACGCCGGAGTGGAACGGTCGGAAGGGGGTCGCCAGACCTAGGGACCGGTGATGGCGAGTTCTGGGGTCGGCACGGCTCGGGGCACGATCACCGTGGTCCGCAGCGGGCGCCAGGGATAGCCGGTGACGAGCGAGCCGTCCTTGTTGCGGCGGACAGCACGGTGGGCGATGACCACCTCGCCTGCGGACACCGTGGCCACGGCGCTGAACCACGCGGCACCCTCGGGTCGTGGGATGTCGACGGCAATGAGTCTGCCGCGCGGGACCGAGACGACGATGTCATCGGTCGCCGGCAGCGGCTCCCCCTCGGCCGTCACGGCGAAGATGCGCAGTGTCACCTCAGCCGGCGACGTCGCCGAATCGTCGGCGGTTGCCTCCCCTGCGGGCGCTGCCGTCGCCGATGGCTCGGCGGACGCCTCGCTGGACTCGGACGTGGCTTGCGCATCCATGTCTTCCATGCCGGACTCAGGTGCGCGCTCGATGGTGATGATGTCGTCGGGGGCTGTCAGCCAGACAGTGACACCGGTGCTGCGCTCTGCTGGGAGCCCCGTGACTGCCGCCGTCGCCATCGTGGACGCGGTCGTCGCCGTGCTCGCGCCGATGAGCGCAGCACCCGCCGTGAAGGACAGCTCCTCGAGTGACCCGGCGGCGGCATCGACCCCGGGGTGCCGCTGGCGCACTCCCGCGACGATGGGCTGGTCGGACTGGAGGTCGACGGTCGCGTCATCGCCCTGGAGCGCGGAATCGAGATCGATGGCGACGACCGATCCGCCCGGCACCTCGATCTCGGGAGTGGCAGCGGGGACGAAGGACCCCGCCGCGGTGATGAGCCGGACACGCACGGTGGCTGAGAGATCACCGGGAGCATGCACGAGGAGCTGTCGACCACCGGGACCGCCGATCACCCCGGGGATGAGCACGCGCGTAGCGGGATCGACGGACGCGGGGATCCAATCCGCCCCGCGCGGCACGAAGCCATCGGACTCCCGATCGGAGACGGCAGCCATGACGCGGCCCTGGCGGACCGTCACACGCCAGGCGACTGCAGGGAGGCGGGGGGCCTCACGCGAGAGGCGCACGACGACGCGACTGCGCGGCTCGACAACGATGCCGCGGAGTCGCGGTGTGGCCACAGGTCCCTCGGGGCCGCTGATGGCCACCTCGAGTTCGGCGGGCGTGCTCTCGGGGTTCACGAGGACGAGTTGGGACTCGCGCCCGGCCGTCGACCCGCCGCCGACGAACCACCACGTCGTGTCCGGGCCGAGGCATGCCTGGCTCGACAGGCCGCGCCCGTCGCTGAAGGAATCCTGCGTGGTCTGCGCGGCGACGAGCCCGGGTGCGAGGCCACCGAGTGTCCGGACCTCGAGTGCCGGGAGTCGACTCTCCTCGGCGACCACCTGGGCAGCATCGCCGGGTTGGGCGATCGTGCCCTGGGGCTCGCCGTCCGCGGCGACGGCACCCTCGTCAGCCGGGACGGTCTCGCCGGAGCCATCCCCCGTGCCGTCACCGCCCTCGAGATAGGCAATGGCCGCTTCACCCTCGCGGTCCTGGCCGGGAAGCCCCGGGACCACCGTGATCGCCGATGTCGTCCGAGCCCCATCGATCGAGCCGGGCTCGGGGCACACAGCCGTGGAAGAGTCGACCGGCTGGACCGTGCCGGACTGCTCTCCGTCGGCATCGGGTGCCGGTGCCAGGAGGCCGGCGATGACGAGGACGATCGCGATGCCCGCCACGATGCCGACGGCGCGCCACGCGCCGGGATCGGGGGGAGGTGTGGCGTCGGCGCGGCTGCTGCGACGCCGCAGTCTGCGCCGCTCGTCGGGGGCCGCCTCCGGCGACATCTCGTCGCTCATGCCGTCACCTCCTGCGCAGCAGCCTCGCCACCGGGAGCAGCCTCGCCGTCCGGGTCCACATCGGCGTCAGCGTCGTCATCGCCCGCGGAGCGCCGTGCCGGCAGGGCGAGTACGGCGACGACGAGCCAAGCGATCGCCTGCGCCCATAGCCAGCGCGTGCGAGGGCCATCGTCGATGGAGACGACGAGCGCACCCTGTGCATCGGCGGGCAGAGCGAACCCCTGCAGGGTGGGCTCGCCTTCCTCCACGCCGACCTCGGGCGGGGAGAGCGGGACGCCGTCGAGAGTTGCCCGCCACGCGGGGTCGGCAGTCTGGGCGAGTCGCACCGACGTGCCCGGCGCAGGGAGCGTGATGTCGACGAAGGGCTCAGCAGAGGACAGGCGGACGAGCGGCAGCGGTGTGGACACAGGAGGTGTCGCATCGTCGACGACGACGACGCGGCTCGCCTCGGCCTCGACCCGCCACAGCACCTCACCCTCCTGGCCCGCCACGCGACGCAGGCCGGGCACGGAGTCCAGACTGCGCGCGAGTTCGCGCCCCTCGGCCTCCGCCTGCTCGAGGACGACGTAGCGCACGGCATAGGCGGCGAGGCCGCTCACCTCGTCTCCGCCCCGTCCGGACACCAGTCCCGCCACGAGTCGGTCGAGTTCGGCCCAATCGGATGCGGGTGGTGCGACCTCTGCGTCGCCCAACGTCGGGCCGGTGCCATTGACGAGCGCGTAATCCACACGCGAGGCATCCTGCGGCCGCAGCAGGAGGGTGCGTGGCGCCTCGGGGCCGATCGCCTCGGCGATGACGAAGGGTGGGAGTACGACGGGGTCGCCGCGGCGCACCGGGTCGCCCGCATCCGGCAGCCACCACAGCAGGGCGATGAGCGGTGTCAGCAACGCCAGGAGCGTCGTCACGCCAGCGACGGGCTGTCGCCAGGTGAAGGCCGACTCGGCCATGCTCGCGCGAAGTCCATCGGCGGCGACCGCAGCCGCCAGGACCAGGGCCGCGCCCATGAGGGCTGACGACAGACCCGCCCACGCCGTCACCGCATCTTCAGCGCCGGGTGGCACGAGAGGAAGGCGCGTCACGATGAGCGCGAGTGCGAGGGCGACGAGGGCGACGGCCCAGGCCGTGAGCACCACTCGACGCGTGGCCGGTCGCAGCACGGCGAGCAACGCCGCGACGACGAGACCCACCATGACCCAGGCAGGCGGTGTGCCAGGACCGCCGGGGTCGAGGAGGAGTAGCGATGGCGAAGTGGGCGCATCCACGCCGGCGGCGACACCGAGGTCGGTGAAGAGCAGTGACGGCTGCGTGAGCAGGCGCAGCGACCAGGGCAGCAGGAGAAGGAGCGGCACGACCAGCAGGGCCAGCGACGCGAGGACGAGTTCGCGCCCGAGGCGACCCGCGACGCCCGCGACGATGAGTGCGGCGATGACAGCGAGGAGCAGCCACACCCAGACGACGGGCGCGCAGGCCACGACCAGACCGGCGAGGAGTGCGGCCCCCCAGGGGGTGCGGCCCGACACGGGCGCGAGACCGGGTGCGAGCCGAAGGAGTCGTACGACGACACGGGCCAGTGGGGGGAGCAGGACGATCGCGATCATCGCGCCGAGTCGGCCGCTCGCGATGGCTCCTGTCATCGCAGGCAGTAGCGCATAGGCGAGCGCTGCCCAGGTGCGCGGTCCGCGCGCAGCGACGATGCCACGCAGCGACCACCACGCACTCAGACCGGCGGCGGGCACCGCGAGGAAGAGGACCAGGCCGACCATGAGGCCCGCCTTGCCCAGCACCAGCGTCGCAAGGGCGGCGAGGAGGGCGGTGAGGGGCGCCGCCGGGACGGTCGATCCAGGACCGACGTCGTGCCAGGTGTCGGTGTAGGCCGCCCAGAGGGCACCCGCGCCGTCGGGGCTCGGCAGCAGCGCTCCGCCGAAGAGCAACCCGTCCCCCCACCACAGTGAGCGACCCGCGATCGCCGCCGCCACGAGGAGGACAAGGCAGATGATCACGGCGGGTCGAGCGAGAGCACGGCGCAGGAACCCGTCGGTGGGATCTTCGAAGATGTCGGCATCGTCGGAGACAGGCCCGGATTCGATGGCTCCGACGCTCGTTGCCCCGCCCGCGCGCCCTGCCGCGACGATGCCCCCGAGCGCCTCGACGGCACCGCGCGCCTGCGACCACGCGCCGGGACGCAGGTCGTGCACCGCCTCGCGCGAACTCAATGTCGACGTCGCGGCCGTACGCCGTCGCGACGCCATGATGCGTCCCGGATGAGCGAGCAGCGATCCAATAGCTGCGATCTCGTCTCCGGCGCGGCGTAGGTCCTTGCCCAGGAGGTAGAGGAGCGAACGCAGCATGGAGCCGAGCGCTAGTCGGATCCCAGTGAAGGGCAGGCGCCATGCGGGTGCCTGGGCGAGTAGCACGAGAAGCGCCGAGCGGCGGTCGAGACGGTGGCCGCGGCCCGGCAGGGACGAACCCTCGCGTCGGCCGTGATAGGACGCCTCGCGATGGTGGACCACGGCATCGGGTACGACGCGCACCTCGTGACCGGCGCGCCATGCGCGCCAGCACAGGTCGAGGTCGTCGCGGTAGAGCGGGAGTTGGGGATCGAAGCCGCCGAGCGCATCCCAGACATCGCGGCGCACGAGCATCCCTGCCGTGCCGACAGCATGCACCTCGCTGCGCTCATCGTGCTGGCCCTGGTCGTGCTCCCGACGCTCGAGCCCAGTGACGCGCCGACCCGCTCCCGTGACGCTGAAGCCCACCTCGAGGAGGAGCCTGCGATCGTGCCACCCGAGGGCCTTGGGCCCGAGGATGGCGGTCCGGGGATGCGCATCGGCTGCTGCGAGCAGACGCTCCAGGCAGGTGGGGGCGGGCGCCGAGTCGTCATGCAGGAGCCAGACCCACTCCGTGGTCTCGACGTCGAAGGCCTCGTCGCTATCGGACTTCAGCACTCCGGAAGCAAGACCGGCATTCACCGAGGAGCCGAATCCGGTCTGGGCGTCGCTGCCATCGAGGACGACAACGCGGTCGTAGCCGAGGGATTCGGTCAGGATCCGCGCGCTGGAATCGGTGGAGCCTGCGTCGACACCGACGACGGCGTCGGGGTGGCGAGTCTGCCCGCCGAGGACCGTAAGGACTGCGGGGAGCCAGACCGCGCCATCCGATGCGACGATGACGGCCGTGACGCGGTGGCGTCGGATCAGACGGCCTGCTTCTTCAGCCGGCGCCGCTCGCGCTCGGACAGTCCGCCCCAGATGCCGAAGCGCTCGTCATTGGCGAGTGCGTACTCCAAGCACTCGCCGCGCACCTCGCACGACAGGCACACGCGCTTGGCTTCGCGCGTGCTGCCGCCCTTCTCGGGGAAGAACGCCTCGGGGTCCGTCTGAGCGCACAGTGCGCGCTCCTGCCACTCCATGGCCTCGTCAGCCTCTGCGGTGGTCAACGGCAGCAGCACGGGATCACCCACTGCCGACCTCCCCTCCTGAGGCGCAGGCTGGCCCTGCGTCCCGAAATGACAACGGTGTCATTACATAGGTCGTGAGGCCGCGCGTCAAGCCCGGGGGGCATTTGGACACCCCGGAGGGGTCCCCGGGGGCGCCGGGACCTCCTGGGGGAGAGGGTCACACGGACACCGCATGGGCGGGCGCGCCGTAGCCCGTCGTGCGCTGGCGCGGGGTCCTTCCGGCAGAGCGGATCAGGCCTTGGAGCTCCTCGACCGTCTTTGCCGACCCGTGCTCCGAGCCCGCCATCCGGCTGATGGTCTCCTCCATGAGCGTGCCACCGAGATCGTCCACCCCGCTCGCGAGCATCACGCGGCAGCCCTCGTCGCCGAGCTTGACCCAGGAGCACTGGATATGGGGCACCGCACCGTGCAGCATGATCCGCGCCATGGCATGCACGGCCCGGTTGTCGCGCGCGGTGGGCCCGGGGCGCGCCACTCCCGCGAGGTAGATCGGTGCGCTGTGGTGGACGAAGGGAAGTGGCACGAACTCGGTGAATCCACCTGTGCGCTCCTGTATGCCGCGAAGCGTGCGCAGATGCTCGACCCAGTGCCACGGCTCGTCGACGTGGCCGTACATCATCGTCGATGTCGTGCGCAGCCCCACCTCATGCGCAGTCGTCACCACCTCGATCCACGACGCCGCCGGCAACTTGCCCTTGGTGAGGATCCACCGCACATCGTCGTCGAGGATCTCCGCAGCGGTGCCCGGCAGCGAGTCGACACCTGCCTCGCGTGCGGCGATGAGCCAGTCGCGCAGGGACATCCCCGTCCGGGCTGCGCCGTTGACCACCTCCATCGGGCTATAGGCGTGGAGGTGGATGTCGGGCGCCTCAGCTTTCACCGTGCGAGCGAGATCGAAGTACGCCGTGCCCGGCAGGTCGGGGTGGATTCCCCCCTGCATGCACACCTCGGTGGCCCCCGCTTCGACGGCCTCGCGCACCCGACGCGCCACCTCCTCGAGTGAGAGGGTGAAGGCATCAACATCTGAGGCCCGCTGGGCGAAGGCACAGAAGCGGCACCCGGTGTAGCAGACATTGGTGAAGTTGATGTTGCGGTTGACGACGTAGGTGACCTCGTCGCCGATGACCTCACGGCGTAGATCGTCGGCAAGCGATGCGACCGCATCGAGGGCGTCGCCCGTCGCTGACATGAGGGCCACCGCATCGTCCACGTGGTCAGGGTGCGCGAGCAGTGCAGGATCGGAATGGGCGATCTCGAGTGCGTGGCGGATATCCGATGGCAGGCGCGGGATCCCGGCACTCACGCGACGGGCACGCTCGGAGACCTCCTCCCAGTCTCCATAGACGTCGGCGAAATCCTCACGGCGATCCGCGGAGCGGCCGGTGACATCGATGTCGAGATGCAGGTCGACGCGTCCTCCCGCAGCGCGCGCCGCGAATTCCGCGTAGCCGCCCGCGTCGGCGTCGGGCTCCTGCCAGGGCAACCCGACGGGCAGGGCAGCCGGATTCAGCAGCCCCTGCCGATCGGCAAGCGCCTCGACGTGGGGACGCACGCGCGGATCGATCCACTCCCCGGAGAGCACGTAGCGCGGATGGGCAGTGAGGCGGGGGCGCAGCTCGAATCCCGCGGCCGCGGTGCTCTCGCGAAGCGCATCGCGGTGCGGCCACGGCCTCTCGGGGTTGACGTGATCCGGCGTCACCGGGCTTACGCCTCCCCAGTCGTCGACCCCCGCGCGCAGGAGGAGAGAGAGGTCGTCGGAGAGATTGGGCGGTGCCTGGAGGCGCACGCCCGGGCCGAGCAGGATGCGCGCGGTGGCGAGCGTCGCGAGATAGGACTGCTCATCGAGATCGGGCTCACCGCGCATCGCGGTGTCATCCTTGGCGCGGAAGTTCTGGACGATCACCTCCTGCACGTGGCGATGACGCCGGTGGACCGCGCGGATGGCGAAGAGCGCGTCGACGCGTTCCTCGTCTGTCTCGCCGATGCCGACGAGGATCCCCGTCGTGAAGGGGATCGACAGGCGACCGGCGTCCTCGAGGACCTGCAGGCGGACGCGCGGCTCCTTGTCGGGGCTGCCGAAGTGGGGAGCGCCGGGGGTGGACCACAGCCGCTCCGAGGTGGTCTCCAGCATCATCCCCATGCTGGGTGCGACCGGTCGCAGCCGGCGCATCTCCTCCCACGACATCACACCGGGATTGAGGTGCGGCAGCAGCCCGGTCTCCTCGAGGACGCGGATCGACATCGCGCGCACGTAGGAGAGCGTGTCGGCGTACCCCGCCTCGTCGAGCCACTCGCGAGCGGCGGGCCAGCGATCCTCGGGCCGATCACCGAGGGTGAAGAGAGCCTCGGCGCACCCGAGGGCTGCACCGCTGCGGGCGATGTCGAGGACCTCGTCGGGCGACAGATACGGCGCAGGCACGCGATGCGGCACCGTGGCGAACGTGCAGTAGTGGCAGCGGTCGCGGCATAGGCGCGTGAGGGGGATGAAGACCTTGGGCGAGTAGGTGATGACTCCCGGCAGTCCGGCGTCCTCGAGTCCACGATCGCGCAGCGATCCCGCGACGTCCAGAAGCTCCTCGAGGGCGTCGCCCCGGGCGCCGATCAGCCAGGCGGCCTCGTCGGGTGCCAGGGTTGACCCCCTGCGGGCGCGGGCCAGTGCCCGGACGACCCCCGACGGCGTGGACGGCATCGTGACACCCTATGACCATGCCGACGACCCCGTCACCGCTGCGCCGCATCACCGTGCTCGCCGGGGGGATCGGAGGAGCACGATTCCTGCGCGGTCTGCTCACCGCAGCCCCGGATGCCGAGGTGACCGTCATCGGCAACACCGGCGACGACATCTGGATCCATGGATTGCGGGTGTGCCCGGACCTCGACACCGTGATGTACACGCTGGGCAACGGCATCTCCGAGGAACGCGGGTGGGGTCGGGAAGCAGAGACCTTCACCGTGAAGGAGGAGCTGGCCGCCTACGGGCTCGAGCCCTCGTGGTTCGGTCTGGGCGACCGCGATATCGCGACGCACCTGGTGCGCACGCAGATGCTCAACGCCGGCTTCCCCCTCTCGACGATCACCGAGGCACTCTGCGATCGCTGGCACCCGGGTGTGCGCCTTCTACCGATGAGCGACGAACGTGCAGAGACCCACGTCGTCGTGGACGATCCGGAGGGCGGCGTCGACGACGCCGGGGCACCCGCGCGCCGCGCCATTCACTTCCAGGAGTGGTGGGTGCGCTACCGCGCCGCGCTCCCCGCACATGCGATCGTGCTGGTAGGCGCTGACGAGGCGAAGCCTGGCCCGGGAGTCGTCGAGGCCATCGAGTCCGCCGACGTCGTGCTGCTCCCCCCGTCCAACCCCGTGGTCTCCGTGGGCACGATCCTTCAGGTCCCGGGCATCCGCGAGGCAGTGCAGCGGACGGCG
>JBIIDD010000028.1:0-8926 GCA_044238565.1 Candidatus Nanopelagicales bacterium | reverse complement strand
CGCGAATACGTCATCGGCGACGAACTCCGTCACGTGCACTGGCGCTCATCGGCCAAGACCGGCAAGTTGATGATGCGGCAGTACGTCGATGTGACCCGCCCGCGCATCACGCTCGTGCTCGTCGCGGAGGAGCGCGCCTACACCTCGGCCGATGAATTCGAGGAGGCTGTCGACTTCATCGCCTCGCTCGCCGCAGTCGCGTCGTCATCCGGGCTCGACGTCGAGGTGGTGACGACATCGGGGGAGCGCGCATCCCACGGCGGCGGTCGCTCCACGGCCGTACTCGACCTCCTCGCCCTCGTCGAGCGAGGCGCATCCGGGGTCGACACGCGTCTGCTGCGATCGAATCGGGCGACGACCATCGTCGTGCGCGGCCAGGGCGTGCTGGGCTGGTGGGACCGCATCCCTGCGCTGTCGGTGATGCGGCCATGAGCATCGCCCGCGTGCATGCACGCCCGCGCGAGCAACTCTCCCCGGCTCGACCGGCGGGCCAGCGCTGGGGTCTCGGCGTGGTCGCGGCACTGCCGGCTCTGCTGGTCGCGCTGGCGATGCCGCTGATCATCGAGGGCAGCCTCACCGGATTCGTCTTCGCGCCCCTGGTCATCGCCGTCATGGCGGTGTCGATCGCGCTTGGGCGCTGGGCCGGACTCGGCGTGGCCCTGCTGGGCGTCTTCATCGGCATCCTGGTGGGCCCCGGCGGCTACGCCCCCGAGTCGGTGCTGGTGAGTGCGATGCTGAGCGGCTCCATCCTCATCGGCACGTGGCTCGGGCAGGTCCTCGTGCTGGGTCCGCGCCCGGCATCCGCCGCGCTGCCCGCACTCGGCCTGCTGTCGGGGGCACTCGCCGCAGGAATGACCGGCTCGGTCGAAGCGGGCGTGCTCACCGCCTTCACCGGGCTCGCACTCGCCCTCCTGCTCATCCTGCTCGGGCCGTGGAACGGTGAGGGCGCGGTGCGACCTGCGCGCTGGGCGGAGGTCCTCACGGTGCTCACCATCACCGTGGCCGCCCTCGCGACGTACGCCGTCTCGGTGTCCCTGCCCCACCAGGTGCCCCGCACACTCGACCTCTTCTCCTCGACCACACCCGAGTCGCGCACCGACGGCGGCGTGCCCGATCCCTTCCTCATCGCTGCGCGGTGGCAGCTTGATCCCGCCGAAGCCGGGCGCGTGCTCTTCACCGCGTCGACGAGCCCGGACTCACCACTCAACCGGCCCACCTGGGCGACCTTCGCGACCTACAACGGCATCGCGTGGATCAGCCCACCCACCTACGGCGTCGCCGGCGACGACATCCCGCCCGAGGAAGCCGGTGCTGTCCAGGAGACGTATTCCGCGAGCACGCGTGTCACCGTCGGCGTCGGCATGCCGGGGCAGTGGGTGCCCGTGCCCCAGCGTGTCGACCAGGTGCTCTCGCCGGTCGCCACGCGCGCAGACCCCGCGACCGGGATCGTCGCTGCAATCTCGTCTCCGATCGACTACGCCTTCGACATCCGCTACTCCATCGCCGTCGCGGACCGCGAGGCCGTGCGTGCGGCCGAGCCGGGGCTGAGCAGCGACCTCGACCCAGCGGTGGCGATCCCCGGACCACTCACCGGCACCATGGCGGCGCTGGCCGATCTGGTTGCGGAGGAGTCTGACGGCACGTGGCAGCGACTCACTCTGCTCAGTGAGAGACTGCGCGACCCGCGCTACGCCGCCGCACCGCCGCAGGCCCTGGCTGCGGGGCCACCCGACCGCTCCTACGCCGGCCTCAATCAGGTGCTGTCCGAGGGCGTGGGATTCCAGGAGCAGTACGCCGCGATCTGGGCGCTCATCGCGCGCTCCTGGGGTGTGCCCACCCGCATCGCCATCGGCTTCCCGCCCGCGACCGAGGAGTCGGTGGCCGGCGTGCGCACCGTGCTTGCCTCCGAGACGAGCATCTGGCCCGAAGCGCGACTCGACGGACTCGGCTGGGTCGCCTTCCAGCCCAGTCCGCAGGATGTCGCCGCCGGACGCCCGGCGGTGGTGCGCCCGCTGACCCCCGACGAGGTGCCGCAGCAGCCTCAACCCGACCCCGCGCCCTCGCCGTCGGCCAGCGGATCCGACGGCGGTGGTGGTGACGAGGCCGCAGACGGTGGCGCTGACGTGCAGGAGAGCGCGCCGATCCCCTGGCTGCTCATCGTCCCCGTCGTCATCGTCCTGCTCGCACTGGCCTGGGTCGCCTACGTCGCCCTGCGTCGACGCGCGATCCGGCGTCGCCTGCACGACAGCGGCGATCCTCGGGCTGACGTGGCCGGCGCGTGGCAGTGGTCGAGGCTCCTGCTGGCCGAGTCCTGGCTGCCACTTCCGCTCTCCTATGCACCCGCTCCCGATGCGGCGTACCCACCGGACCTGCCCGACGACGTGCAGTGGCATGTCGTCACGCTTGCGCGCCTGGCGGGACCGGCGCTCTATGGCCCGGGCCCGGTGGAGCCGGCGGTCGCGGAGGAGGCGTGGCGTGCTGCGGGTCAGGTGGATCGCGCCGTCCGCAAGGCCACAGGCTGGCGAGGTGCCATGCGGCGACTGGTCACCCCGCTCGACCCTCATCGCACTACGGCACCCGGGCTCGTCGCGGCAGGACGTACGCTCCGGGCATGACCACGCAGGCTCAACCACAGATCACCTTCGCCTTCGGCACCTATCTCACGCCGGCCGAGCGCACGGCGAGTGGCAAGGCAGCCCGTGACGCGATGCCGCGTAAGGCTCAGGGCGTCTACGAGCCCGCCAGCGATCGTCCCGATCCCATCGCCCTGCTAGAAGAGCAGGAGAAGTCGCGGGTGCCCGCCCTGCTGCCCTTGCGTCACGAGCGCATGGGTGCGAGTGCCTTCACCTTCTATCGCGGGACCGCGATCATCATGGCGAGCGACCTCGGCGCCCAATCTTCGAGTGGACTTCAGGTCCAGCTCTGCGGTGACGCTCACCTGTCGAACTTCGGTCTCTTCGCCGCACCGGATCGTGTGCCGGTCTTCGATGTCAACGACTTCGATGAGACCAATCCGGGGCCATTCGAATGGGATGTCAAGCGCCTGGCTACCTCATTCGTGCTCGCGGCCCGCGACAACGGCTATGCGGAGGATGTGATTGCTGACGCGGCGCTAGCGAGCGCACGGCAGTATCGGCGCTCCATGGCGGAGTACGCAGCCATGAAGGAGATCGACATCTGGTACGACCGTGTCGACGCCTCCACGATGGAGTCCTGGGGTCAGCGCTCGGGTGGCAAGATCGGCGAGAAGGCGGTGCGCCGCACGGTCGCCAAGGCGCAGGCACGCACCGCATGGACCGCTGTGCGCAAGCTCACCACGGTCGTGGACGGCCGCCGTGAATTCGTCGATGAGCCACCACTGCTCGTGCGGGTGCCCGACGACACCATGGCGCGGACCCTCATCATCAATTCCCTGCCCGGCTATCTCGAGAGCCTGGCGCCGGATCGTCGTGCCCTCCTCGAGCGCTACGAGGTCATCGATCTGGGCCACAAGGTGGTCGGCGTAGGCAGTGTGGGTCTGCTCGCCTGGGTGCTCCTGCTGCAGGGCCGCGACCCCGATGACATCCTCACGCTCCAACTGAAGCAGGCGCAGCACTCCGTGCTCGAGCCCTACTCCGTGCCATCGGCGTACGCGCAGATGGGTGAGCGCGTCGTGGAGGGGCAGCGGCTCATGCAGGCCGCAAGTGACTCGTTTCTCGGCTGGGTGACGGGCAAGTTGGGGCGGCAGTACTACGTCCGCCAGTTGCGTGACATGAAGTGGTCGCCGGATCCGTCCGGATTCGTCCCGGCGGGCCTGTCGGCGTACGCCGAGCTGTGCGGGCACGTGCTCGCCCGTGCCCATGCGCGCACAGGTGATGCGATCGCCATATCCGCCTACCTGGGTCGCTCCGCGGTCTTCGACGAGGCCATTCGCACCTTCGCTCTCCGCTACGCCGACCAGGTCGCCAGCGATTTCGCCGCCTTCACGGCGGCCGTCGCATCGGGCCGTCTGGCTGGCGGGGAGGTCGTCAACGACGCCGCGCGCTTCCAGGAGATCATGCGCAATCCCCTGGCCGCCCAAGCAGCGCTCGCGTCTCAGACCACGCCCTAGGCTTCCCCCATGGACGCTGACGTCATCGTCATCGGAGCGGGGGCCGCTGGCGCCTCCACCGCGTGGCACCTCGCGCGGCGGGGACGCGAGGTCGTGCTCCTCGAGCGCTTCAGCCGCGGTCATGCCCGGGGTTCCTCACATGGTGCGACGCGTATCTTCCGCGTGGCCTATCGCGAGCCCCTCTATTCGCGACTTGCCGCGCAGGCGCTCCCGATGTGGCGGGAGCTCGAGAGCGAGTCGGGTGCGACGCTGCTCGAGCAGACGGGTCAGCTCGACCACGGTTTCCCGACCGCGATCGACGAGATTGAAGCGACACTGCGGGCGGGGGACTGGGCATTCGATCGCCTCACGCCAGACCAGGCACGCGAGCGCTGGCCCGGCATGGACTTCGACGAGACCGTCATCTACTCACCCGACGGCGGCCGGGTCTTCGCGGATCGCACGATCGACACACTGCTGCACCTTGCGGAGGAAGCCGGTGCGGCCCTGCGCTTCGACGATCCAGCCCTCGCCATCGAGCCCGATGGGGAGGGCGTGCGGGTCTTCACAGCCCACGGCGTTCTCACGGCTCGAGCAGTGGTGGTCTCCGCCGGCGGCTGGCTCCCCGAGCTGGCGGGCCTCGGATCCTTTGGCATCACGCTGCCCCGACTTCAGGTGACCGCGCAGGCCCCCGTGCACTTCGCCATTCGTCCCGGTTTCGCATTCCCCTCCTTCGTGCACCATGTCGGCTCCGATGCGGTCGATCACACCTTCGCCTATGGCGCCTACGGTCTTGAGTCGCCGGGCGAGGGGGTCAAGGTGGGCATCGACACGATGGACCTGATCGAGGATCTCGATGCCCGCACCCTGGAGGTGCCCGAGGAGGCCATCGAGGCAGCGGCCGACTATGCGCGCCGGTGGCTGCCCGGAGCGGACACCGACATCGCCTCCGCGGCGTCATGCCTTTTCACCATGACCGATGACAGCAACTTCATCCTCGACCGTCGTGGCCCGGTGGTGATCATGTCGCCCTGCTCCGGCCACGGATTCAAGTTCACGCCGATCCTCGGTGCGATCGGCGCAGATCTCGTCGAAGGTGCGGCGACGCGGGCTCCCGAGTGGCGGCTGCCTGCTTGAGGCTTGGCCCTAGGACCCGGGTGTCGCTCCGGGAATGAGGTTGATCGCCCTGCTGAGGGTCACGACGATGGTGACGACGGCCGTGGATGACTGGATGACGAAGAGCACCTTCACCCGGTGCGACAGCGGCATCGTGTCCGTGGGGCTGAAGGCGATGATGTTGGTGTACGCCGTGAAGAGGTAGTCCAGGAGCGAGGGCCGCCACGACTCCATCCCGTCCATGCCCTGCTGCGGGAAGAGGAAGTCCTTCGCCGTCGGCCGACCCTCCATGCGCGCGACGGGGCCGCCCGCGTCCATCCACCAGTAGACGATCCCGAAGCTGAGCACGTTGACGATGAGCACCGCGAATCCGGCGAAGAGCAGCGCGGCACCGGACTCGGTGTAGCCATTGACCAGATTGATGAGGAGAAGGACGGCGTTCATGACGCTGGCGAGGACGAGGAAGATGAGGAAGCCGGTCATCGTGCCGGTGACAATGCGCTTGTGCTCACCGGCTACGAGGTAGAGCACCGCCACGATGGGTATGCCGGCGAGCTCGATGAAGGGGACGAGCCACGTGGGGCCGATCGTCACGACATCGGGCAGGGGCAGTTGCAGTGCGACGATGACGACGACGATGCAGGCCACCCACAGCAGTGAGGTCCGGAAGTGCCGGCGTTCCTCAGGGGTGAGATCCGGGCTGGCATCCGGCGTCGTCATACGCCGAACCTAGCGGCTTCCCCTCGGCCTGACCGGACAACGCGGTAGACACCGGCCGGCAGGGCGAGGACGATGGCTGTCATGCCGAAGTGGGCTGTGGCCGTAGGAGCAGTCGCTCTCGTGGCACTTCTCGTGGTCGCCGGGATCTGGGCAACGCGTGCCGAGAGCGAGCCTGCAGCGGCGACGGGCCCGAGTGCCTCGGCGACCCAGGCCTCGCCCACTCGGCCGCCGACGCCCACCCCGACACCGACGCCGGAGATCATCCTGTGGGCCGGTGAGGTGTGCGCCGCCCGTGACGCACTCATCGCCAGTGTCGTCGACGTCGCAGGATCGTTGGAATACGACCCCGAGGATCCCGCTTCGATCGGAGAGCAATTCCAGCAGCAGATTCCCGGGCAACTCGATGGAGTCGAGGCTGCTGCCGACGAACTCGGAGCCGCGCTCGGTGGAATCCCGATCGATTACGTCGATGCCGCCGTGGCCATTCCGGTCCTGCAAGAGCGTCTCGACGCTTTAGGTGTGGCCAAGGACGAGGCGATGGGTCACATCGACGCGGCTCAGGGAGCGGGCGATCCCGTCTCTGCCGGGCTGGAGTGGCTGCGGGCGGCAGCTGCCGCCAAGTCCACCTACGACGCCGGCATCCTCGTCAAGGACTCCCTGGGCGAACTCGTCGGCTCGGCCGACGGTGACATCCGAGATGCCTTCGCCACCTCGCCGCGGTGCTCCAGTGTCGACCTAGGCTGATCCACCTAGGCTTCCCCCATGTCACTGACGAACGTCCTCGATGACGGTGCCCTCCGCGTCGTCACCATGACGCACCCGGAGCGGCGCAATGCCCTGAGCCACGCCATGGCTGATCAGCTTGCAGCGGCGATCGAGGGAGCGGAGTGCCGAGTCCTGATCCTGCGGGCCGAGCCGGGTGCCAGCACGTGGTCGGCGGGGCACGACATCGACGACCTGCCCACCGATGGCCAGGATCCACTTGCCTGGACCTCGCCTGTCGAGCACCTCGTCCGCGCCGTGCGCGCCGCACCTTTCCCCATCATCTCCGTTGTCGAGGGCGGTGCCTGGGGAGCGGCCTGCAATCTGGCCTTCGCCTGCGACCTCATCGTGGCGACGCGGGCAGCGACTTTCGCCATCACGCCGGCGCGCATGGGTGTGCCGTATCACACCGAGGGTGTCGCGCAGTTCCTTGGAGCCGTGCCCCTCAACGTCGCGAAGGAGATGTTCCTCACCGCGCAGCCCCTGAGGGCCGACTCGCCGCATCTCGCCGGCACCGTCAATCGCCTCGCCGATGACAGCGACTCGCTCGACGCCGCATGGCGCCCATTGGCTGAGCGCATCGCCTCCCTGGCACCGCTGTCGATCCGGGCCATCAAGGCGGAGATGAATGCGCTCACCGATGCACGTCCGCTGGAGAGCGGGACCTTCGAGCGACTCACCGCGCTGCGTCGCGCGGCCTGGACGAGCGCGGACTACGCCGAGGGAATTGCGGCCTTCCGCGAGCGGCGTGATCCTCGCTTCGCTGGTGAGTGACCCTGCTGGTTGAATGTTGGCCCGATGAGCAGCCCCCACACCCCGCACTTCGCGGCGACCAGCCGGAGCCTCTACCCGGTCATCGTCGGTGTCTTCGTCGGCCTGCTGCTCATATCCAACATCGGTGCCGTGAAGCTCATCGAGTTCGGGCCGATCATCACCGATGGCGGGGTCTTCCTCTTCCCCCTCGTCTACATCGCTGGCGACATCCTGAGCGAGGTCTACGGCTTCAAGGCTGCGCGCAAGGCGATCTTCATCGGCTTCGCGATGTCGATCCTCGCGGCGCTCACCTTCTGGCTTGTGCAGATCTCGCCGCCGGCCGAGGCGTGGGGCAATCAGGAGGCGTTCGAGTCGGTGCTGGGCTTCGTCCCACGGATCGTTCTCGCGAGCGTGGCCGGATACCTCGTCGGACAGCTCCTCAACGCGTGGGTGCTGGTCAAGATCAAGGAGCGCACCCAGGAGAAGGCCCTCTGGCTGCGCCTCCTCGGATCCACCGCGGTGGGTGAGTTCGCCGACACGATCGTCTTCTGCACCATCGCCTTCTACGGCGTCATCACCGGAGAGGAGTTCCTCATCTACGTCGCGTTCGGCTTCGCCTACAAGACTCTCGTCGAGATCGTGCTCCTGCCGGTGTCCTACGCCGTCATCGGCTGGGTCAAGCGACGTGAGCCGACCTACGCCGACGCCGTACCCGCGTAGTAGCGGCCGAGGAATTCCTCGCGCATCGCGGCGAAGTCACCGTCCTCGAGTGCTGCGCGCATCTCATCGACGAGTCTCACCGTGAATCGCACGTTGTGAATCGTCGCGAGGGTGGAGGCGATCATCTCCTTCGCCTTGAAGGCATGGTGGAGATAGGCGCGGGTGTAGTGCGTGCAGGTGTAGCAGTCGCACTCAGCGTCGATGGGCTCGAATGAGCGCTTATGGGCGCTGGTGAGGAGATTGAAGCGTCCCGTCGGGGAGTAGACGGCTGAGTTGCGCGCCTCGCGCGAGGGGGAGACGCAGTCGAAGGTGTCGGCCCCCGCCGCTACGCCTGCGAAGAGGTCGCCCGGCTCTCCGATGCCCAGCAGGTGGCGCGGCTTGCTCTCCGGTAGCTCGTCCGTCACCCAGCCGACGATGTCGGAGAGGTTGCGCTTCTCGATCGCACCGCCGATGCCGTACCCGTCGAAGGTCATGGCTCCCAAATCGCGAGCGGCCTTGCGACGCAGATCCTCGTACTGCGCACCCTGGATGACGCCGTAGAGAGCCTGGTAGGGCCGATCGGGAGAGCGCAGGCGATCGTGCTCGACGATGCAGCGCTCGGCCCATAGGCGCGTGCGCTCCAGGGACATCACCTGGTAGTCGCGGGTGTTGTTGAGGGTCGTCAACTCGTCGAAGGCGAAGGCGATGTCTGCGCCGATGGAGGCCTGCACCTGCATCGACACCTCCGGCGTGAAGCGATGCTCGGAGCCGTCGAGATGGGAGCGGAAGGTCACGCCATCATCGTCG
>JBIIDD010000027.1:0-8993 GCA_044238565.1 Candidatus Nanopelagicales bacterium | reverse complement strand
AGACACGCATCGCCATCCTCCGAAAGAAGAACGCGCAAGAACGACTCCAGGCGCCCCCGGAGGTGCTGGAGTTCATCGCGTCGAAGGTGTCGAGCAACATCCGTGAGCTGGAGGGTGCGCTCATCCGCGTCACCGCCTTCGCATCCCTCAATCGCTCCGCGGTCGACCTCGGCCTTGCCGAACTCGTGCTCAAGGATCTCTTCCCGGCGGAGGCTGGGCCTGAGATCACGGCCGCCGAGATCATGACGACCACGGCTGCCTACTTCGGGGTCACCGTCGACGACCTGTGCGGTACGTCGCGGTCGCGTGTCCTCGTCACCGCCCGCCAGATCGCGATGTACCTGTGCCGCGAACTCACCGACCTGTCGCTGCCCAAGATCGGCCAGGCCTTCGGTGGCAGAGACCACACGACGGTGATGCACGCCGACCGCAAGATCCGCCAGCTCATCGGTGAACGGCGCAGCCTCTACAACCAGGTCGCCGACCTCACGGCCCGCATCAAGTCCCAGTCCCGCGGGTAGCTCCGAACCCGGGTAGTTCTGAACCCCACGTGCCACAAGGTCACCGAAAGATCACGGCGTCCCCAGAATGGGGAAGACCTGTGGACAACTGACGCCCCCTTCCTCACAACCCTGGGCGCACCTGTGGATAACTGGGAGCATTTTGTGGGTCACGGGGAGCCCCTAGGTCGTCGCCCACCGGGGTCCCCGCCCGGTACCCACCATGTCCACAGCACCTGTGCACACGCATCAGCCTCCTGACGTGGTGCGACACCGTTCATCCCCAACGTCCACCGACGCTACGACGAAGACGAGTAATTACATCTGGAGACTCATCAACCCCCATAGGCCTGGGCTGACCTGTGGACTCTCATTTCCCCGCGTCTTGTTTTCCAGGAGTCCCCTCCACCTGACTCCCCCTAGCCCCGCCCTGGGCTCGGTGGCAGGATGACGCGTCTGTGGGCACGGCCGTGCCCCATCCGGAGGTCGCCGTGAAGTTCCGCGTCGAGCGTGATGCCCTGGCCGACTCAGTCGCCTGGGCTGCCCGCACGCTGCCCAGTCGCCCATCACTGCCGATCCTCGCGGGGCTCCTGCTCGAGACCGATGGTGCCGGCCTTGTCGTCTCGAGTTTCGACTACGAGACATCATCGCGTGTCGGTATCGACGCTGACGTCAGCGATCATGGTCGGGCACTCGTCCCCGGCCGTCTCCTCGCCGACATCAGTCGAGCACTTCCCGCTGCACCCGTGCAGATCAGTCTCGATGGCACACGAGTCAACGTCGTGTGCGGCAAGTCGACCTTCGCGCTCCCGACATTCCCCGTGGAGGACTACCCCTCCCTGCCCTCGATGCCAGATTCCTCGGGATCGCTCACAGGAGCTGACTTCGCCCACGCTGTCGCGCAGGTGGCCATCGCCGCAGGCAGAGATGACACGCTGCCCACGCTCACCGGTATCCGGGTCGAGATCGATGGTTCATCCGTGACTCTCGCAGCCACCGACCGCTACCGGCTCGCCGTCCGTGAGTTCACCTGGACACCCGCTTCACCCAAACTCGAGGTGCAAGCGCTGGTGCCCGCCCGAACTCTGGCCGACACCGCTAAATCGCTCGCGGGTGCCGAAACAGTGAATCTGTCGCTGGCCGAGGGCGGCGAGGGACTCATGGGCTTCGAGGGCAATGGTCGGCGTACGACGACCCGACTCCTCGACGGAGAGTTCCCGAAGTATCGATCCCTCCTCCCCGCGGAGAGCCTTGCGGTTGCCACCGTGTCGACGGCGCAACTGGTCGACTCCGTGAAACGCGTGGCGCTCGTCGCCGAGCGCAACACACCCGTGCGCCTGGCCTTCTCCGGTGGAGAGGTGACGCTTCGCGCCGGTGCAGGAGACGAGGCCCAGGCGACGGAGAGCCTCGACTGCACCTTCGATGGCGATGTCATCGATATCGCCTTCAATCCCCAGTACCTCCTCGATGGACTCGGCGCCCTCGACGCTGCAGAGACACGCCTGTCCTTCACGCAGTCCACGCGTCCCGCGGTGCTCAGCGGCGGTGGCGAGGATGACGGCGACTACCGCTACCTGCTCATGCCGGTGCGCCTCGCCGGCTGAGATGACACCTGCCGATCCCCCCGTGCGGGTGCGGCACGTCTCGCTCGTCGACGTCCGCAACTACGCGCACCTCGAGGTATCACTCGAACCCGGGATCAACGCCTTCGTGGGCCCTAATGGCCAGGGCAAGACCAACCTTGTCGAGGCTGTCGCCTACCTGTCCACGTTGGGAAGTCATCGCGTCGCCACGGACGCACCCCTCGTGCGCCATGGGGCCGACCGAGCCGTGATCCGCGCCGACGTGGTCCGCGAGGACCGATCGCTGGTGCTCGAGATGGAGATCACCGCTGGCCGGGCCAATCGCGCGCGCATCAACAAGGCGCCCGTCCCACGCACTCGCGACATCCTGGGCATCCTGCGCACGGTGGTTTTCGCCCCCGAGGACCTCGCCCTCGTCAAGGGTGATCCGGGAGAGCGCCGACGCTTCCTCGACGACCTCCTCGTGCAGAGACAGCCACGTCTCGCGGGCACGCGTGCGGACTATGACCGGGTGCTCAAGCAGCGCAATGCGCTACTGAAGTCCGCCGGTGCGGCACGTCGTACCAACATTGACGAGCTCGAGCGCACACTCGAGGTCTGGGATGAGCAACTCGCACGTCTCGGTGCGGAGATCATCGAGGCTCGTCGCGAGTTGACCTCCGCCCTTGCACCCCTCTCCGCCGGTGCCTACGGCGAGCTGGTGCCCGGGGGTGCGACCGTCGCGATCTCCTACCGATCCGCGATTGACGAGGTGCACGCCGAAGGTGTGGAGCAGGCCCTGCTCGCTGAGATGGGACGCCGCCGCAAGGAGGAACTCGACCGGGGCATCACCCTCGTCGGACCCCACCGGGATGATCTGGACATGGTGCTCGGTGATGCGCCCGTCAAGGGGTACGCCTCCCATGGCGAGTCATGGTCCGCAGCGCTCTCACTCAGACTGGCGGCGTACGACCTCCTCACGCACGAATCAGGGGCACCTGTGCTCGTCCTCGACGATGTCTTCGCTGAGCTCGACGCACGGCGCCGCGCGCATCTCGCCGAGCGCGTGGCGGATGCGCCGCAGGTGCTCATCACCGCCGCAGTGGCCGACGATGTCCCGTCGGCCATGGCGGGTGCGTGGTTCGACGTCGTCGAGGGCACGGTGACACGCCGTGACTGAGCCGACACAGGAATCCGGCAGCGACCTTGCCAGGACTGCCCTTGCACGCGCTAAGGCCAGCGCTCGCTCCGCGCCGAGCAAGAAGGCACCGGTGCGGCGACCGCAGTACGGAGACGATCGCGACCCTCAGACAATCGACAAGGTCATGCAGGGGTGGCTGCGCGATCACGGCTACGAGTCGCAGGTGGGATCAGGGTCACTCATCGCGCGTTGGCCCGAGATCGTGGGCGACGCGCTGGCTGATCACGTAGTCCCGGACTCCGTGCGAGAGACCGAGAATGGCCGCGAACTCTGGCTTCGCGCGGACTCCACAGCATGGGCCACCCAGGTCCGCCTGCTCATCCCTCAGATCGACGGGCGCATTCGGGCACTCCTCGGGCCGGGCGTGATCGACCGGATCAAGGTCACGGGCCCTGCTCCTCCCACGCGCAACCCCGGCCCGAGGCGCGTGCCCGGACGCGGGCCCCGCGACACCTACGGCTGAGGCGGATTAGGCGATCCCTGCCCGCCGGCGTACCCTCTACGAGGTCCCACAGGGGACCACCGGGGTTCACTCCCCCACCTCCTGCTCCGGAGAGACCGGAGCCGATGAGTCCAGAGGAGGTCGGCGACCGCATGCGCCGATATGAAGTCATGGTCATCCTCGATCCCGATCTCGAGGAGCGCACCGTCGCTCCTTCACTCGAGACCTTCCTCAACGTCGTCAAGCAGGACGGCGGCACCGTGGAGAAGGTCGACGTCTGGGGTCGCCGCCGTCTCGCCTACGAGATCGCGCACAAGCCCGAGGGCATCTACGCCGTCCTCGACATCACCTCGTCGCCCTCCGCTGTCGCGGAGCTCGACCGCCAGCTCAACCTCAACGAGGCCGTGCTCCGCACCAAGGTCACGCGCCCGGAGGAGTCGTAAGTCATGGCCGCCGGTGACATCACCGTCACGGTCGTGGGCAACCTGACCAACGACCCTGAGCTGCGCTTCACTCCGAGCGGTGCTGCCGTCGCGTCCTTCACGGTCGCGTCGAGTCCGCGCTACCTCGACAAGGCGACCAACGAGTGGAAGGACGGCGATCCGGTCTTCATGCGCTGCAGCGTGTGGCGCCAGTACGCCGAGAACGTCGCAGAGTCCCTCCAGAAGGGCATGCGCGTCATCGTGCAGGGCCG
The DNA here is from genome assembly GCA_044238565.1 of Candidatus Nanopelagicales bacterium. GTDB lineage: Bacteria > Actinomycetota > Actinomycetes > S36-B12 > S36-B12 > Mxb001. The sequence continues at coordinate 4,594 of JBIIDD010000027.1, read as the reverse complement.
CCTCAAGCAGCGCTCCTATGAGACCCGTGAGGGAGAGAAGCGCACGGTCGTGGAGATGGAGGTCGACGACGTCGGCCCCGCGCTGCGCTACGCCACCGCGAAGGTCACCCGCACCCAGCGCGGTGACAGCGGCTTCTCCGGGGGATCCGGTGGCGGTGCTCCCGCCGACGATCCCTGGGCTGCACCCAGTGGCGGCGGAGCCGCCTTCGACGAACCCCCGTTCTAGACACTGACTCTTAGGCATTCGAAGGAGATATGAGAGATGGGCCAGGGACCGCGCCGCGATAAGCGCTCGAGTGAGCCGGCACGCGTCAAGAAGGGCACGCCGCTGCTTGCACCGGATGTGACCTTCATCGACTACAAGGACGTCAACCTGCTTCGTAAGTTCATCTCCGACCGCGGCAAGATCCGTTCCCGCCGCGTGACGGGACTCACCATGCAGCAGCAGCGCGCTGTCGCGAAGGCGATCAAGAATGCGCGCGAGATGGCACTGCTGCCCTACACCAGCTCGGCGAGGTAGAGATGAAGATCATCCTCACCCAGGCAGTGGACGGCCTTGGCATCCCCGGCGATGTCGTCACCGTCAAGGACGGCTACGGCCGCAACTACCTCGTGCCCCGTGGCATGGCCATGCCGTGGACCTCGGGTGGCGAGAAGCAGGTGACGCAGATCAAGCGCGCACGCGACGCCCGCGAGATCCGCGACGTGGCGCATGCCAAGGAGGTCAAGGAGCAGCTCGAGGGGCTCGCCGTCGTGATCCCGGCGCGTGCTGGCGAGAGCGGCAAGCTCTTCGGCTCCATCACCAACGCCGACTTCGTCGCGGCCGTGCGCAAGGCCGGTGGTCCGCTGCTCGACAAGCGCTCCGTCGAGGTGTCGCACGTCAAGGCGGTCGGCAGCCACAAGGCTCGCGTGCGCGTGAGCCCCGAGGTCACCGCCTCGGTGAGCTTCACCGTCACCGCCGACTAGGCACCTGCTTCATCACGCATTGCGTTGACGACGCTTCGTGGCACTTACGGACCCCCGTAGGCGCCACGAAGCGTCGTTCTCGCTCTTCCAGGGACGCGTGTGGGCGACCTAGCGATCGAGCATTCGTGGCAGGTCGAGCACGAGGCCGTCGGCTGCGGCTTCGAGCATGGACAGCACGTCACCGAAGCCATCGTGATCACCGAACCAGGGATCGGGTACGTCGAGTCGTGGGTCACCCGGCTCCAGCCCAGCAAGCGCTGGCTCGAAGGACCGCATCATGCGCACTCGCTCACGGGCTGCCTCGTCGGGTGCCAGGGCGATAACCGTGGCGTAGTTGCGTGAGTCCATCGTGAGCAGCAGATCTGGGCGCCCCGGCTCAAGGAACCATTCGGTCGTGATCTGTCGACCCGAGTGCATGAGGTCGTAGCCTGCAGCGCGCAGGGTCTGCAGGGCTCGAGGATCCGCATCCTCACCGATATGCCAGCCGTCGGTGCCGGCTGAGTCCACTGTCACGATCGAGCCCAGGCCTGCGCCGTCGACGCGAGCGCGGATCACGGCCTCCGCCATCGGGGATCGGCAGATGTTGCCCAGGCACACGGTGGTGATGCGGAAGGGTCCTGTGTCAGTCACGAGACATCCATCTGCAGGACGGAACCGCACCCCACGCCTTGGTGTGGCGAAGGGCGATGGGCACGTGGTCGGCCTCAGCGAGCAACTCAGCTTGGGACAGGATCCGCCTCCCGAAGCAGATGCCCAGGATCGGCCGGTCCTGCTCCACGCGCTCGCTCATGGCGTTGCCGACCCAATGATCTGCCGCGCGACTGAGGGCAGATCGGGTCCCTCCATGTCGGGGGTAGCGAAGACGTCGGACGGCACCGTCTCCCACCGCGTGATCCACGCAGTGCGCAGGCCCGCACGGTGTGCGCCGTGCAGGTCCCAGGAGTGGGCGGAGACCATCGTCACGTCTCCTGGAGCGAGACCAAGGGCGAGGCATCCAGCGAGGTAGGGCGCCGGCGCGGGCTTCCACCGTCCGAAGTCCGCCGCCGAGAGGTGCCCGGCGACGAGATCGCCGAGACCGTGAGCGTCGAAGATCTGCGCCACCGTCTGGGCGCTCCCGACAGTGAGAGTGATTGCAGGAATGCCCGCATCGGCCAGCAGGCGCAGCCCAGGCTCCGCGTCGGCGTGAGGCTGCAGGCGCGCGAAGGCATCGAGGATGACATCGCCGTCCGCGGGCCTCAGCCGTCCGGGGTCGAGTGACACGACCGTGTCGCGCGCAACGTCGGCGAAGGTGCGGCAGTCACCACTCGCCGCGAGCGCGAAGCCGTTGCGCAGAGTCCGCGCAAACCACAGTGGCATGGCATCGGGCATGCCCAGGGAGTCGAAAGCCGGCTGCAGTCCAGAGAGATCGAGGAGCGACTCGTTGACATCGAGGAGTACGCCGCGCACGCGGTGACGCTATCGCGGACGCACCGCTCCGGTGATGAGCCAGGCGGAGCCCCGGGCGCGCCAGACGAGCAGGAGCGCGCGCACGAGCAGGAACCAGCCGAGCGCCCACCACAGGGCGTCGAGACCCCAGCGCTGGTCGAGCACGAGCCAGGCTGCGGGAAGGAAGGCGACAAGGACGACGATCTGAGCCCAGGCGAGCCAGCGCGTGTCGCCGGCACCGATGAGCACTCCGTCCAGGGCGAAGACGACCCCCGAGAGCGGCTGCAGGAGTGCGAGCACCAGCAGTGCTGACGAGATGAGCGCCATGACCTGTGCGTCGTCGCCGAACCAGCCTGGGAACCAGGGGCGCAGAGCGAGGACGATGAGGGCGAGCACGACGCCAAGCCAGACCGACCACCACACGATGCGGCGCGTGATGGTGCGCGAAGCGCCGATGTCACCGGCACCGAGTGACTTGCCCAGGAGTGCCTGGCCCGCGATCGCGACAGCATCGAGTGCGAGAGCGAGTGCGAAGAAGAGGGTGACCGTGACGTGGTAGGCGGCGAGCTCCGCATCACCCAGGCGCGCGGCCACCGCGGAGGCGATGACGAGGACGGCGCGCAGGGCCAGTGCTCGCACGAAGAGAGGCACGCCATCGCGCGCCGACCGCATCACGCCCAGGCCGCTCGGGGTGATGGAGACCCCTTCCCTGCGCGCGAGTCGCACGAGGATCGCCCCGTAGGCGAGTAGTCCGGTGAGTTCGGCGAGCGCAGTGGCCGCGGCGCTACCGCCGATACCCCAGCCCAGGCCCAGGACGAAGACCAGGCACAGCACGAGGTTGACGACGACCATCGCGAGCGTGACGTAGAGCGTGGTGCGCGTGTCCTGCAGTCCGCGGAGCACCCCGACTGCTGCCAGCACTCCGAGCACGGCGGGGAAGGAGATCGCGATGACGCGCAGGTAGACCACGCCGTATGGGGCCGCCTCCGGAGACGTCCCGAGCAGTCCGATGAGTGGTTCGGCGAAAACGAAGCCGGCGATGGCCAAGACGACGCCGAGGCCGATGCCCAGTGCGATGCCGTCCACGCCCTGGCCCAGTGCACCGGCGCGGTCGCCTGCGCCAAGCAGACGTGCAACAGCCGCCGTCGCGGCGTAGGAGAGGAAGATGCACAGGCCTACGACGGCACCGAAGATCGTCGACGCTGCGCCGAGACCTGCGAGTGCCTCCGTGCCGAGTGTGCCGACGATGATCGCGTCGACGAGCAGGAAGAGTGGCTGGGCGAGCAGGGCACCGAACGCCGGCACGGCGAGGCGCGCAATGCTGCGATCGAGCTGCCGGTCGGCCACCACCCGGACGCTAGCCCCCAGGCGGTGGAAATCGAGTCACGTGAGGTTCACCGGCGGGCTCACCGCAGGACATCCTGAACGACTTTCCCTGCACATCCCTGGGACAGTGTTTTCCCACGTCAAGCGATGGATGACCACAAAACCCATGCGCCGATCCCCAAGTTGTCCCCAGCCTGTGAACGGGCTCCACGGCAGTTCTCCCCTGGATATCCACAGGTTCACCCACAGGGCCGCTGGACGCTAGGGAGGCACGTCCCTAGGTTGCTCAGCCGGAGCCTCGCACGTGGGGGCTCCGGGAGGGCCGGCGTCGCCGACCCGCCGGGTATGCGGTGCGACAGCCGAGGATCCACGGCTGTCGGACCCCCCTGGTTGAGTGGGCCGGGCACGCACGCATGTGAGTCGATCTGGGAGGGAGGGCGCGTGAGCGTCGCTGAACTCCCGGTTCCCTATGACGATGGCAGCGGCCCGCCAAGTGACCGCACTCCGCCGCAGGATGTGGCTGCCGAGCAGTCCGTCCTCGGCGCGATGATGTTGAGCAAGGACGCCATCGCCGACGTCGTCGAGGTGCTGCGCGAGGGCGACTTCTATCGCCCCGCTCACGCGACGATCTATGACGCGATCATCTCCATCTACGGCAAAGGCGACCCCGCTGATGCCGTGACGGTCGCCGCCGAGCTCACCCGGGTTGGTGAGATCGGTCGCATCGGCGGGGCGTCGTACCTCCACACACTCGTGTCTCTTGTGCCGACTGCGGCCAATGCCGGCTACTACGCCGCCATCGTCAAGGAGCGCGCGATCCTGCGCCGCCTGGTCGAGGCAGGCACCCGCATCGTGCAGATGGGGTACGCCGGCGAGG
>JBIIDD010000026.1:0-9098 GCA_044238565.1 Candidatus Nanopelagicales bacterium | reverse complement strand
GATCGTGACGAGCACGCGCATTGAGAACGCCACCGCGTGGACAGGCCATCGGCTCCCCGACGGCACCGTCTACTCCTCCGATGCGGTCCTCATGATGGACGGCCGCATCGTTGCACTCGGTGAGACGGCGCGACGCCTGCCCGCCGACGAGGTCATCGACGCCGGCGGCGGATTCGTGGCACCGGCCTTCGCGGACGGACACGTCCACCCGATCTTCGGCGGACTCGAGCGCGAATTCGCCCCGGTGCGCGATCACGCCACGCCGCAGGACATCGCGGCAGCCGTCGGCACCTGGGCCCGCGAGCACCCCGAGATCGAGTGGGTGCGCGGCGAGGGATTCGATCACACTCTGGCACCCGGGGGCATCTTCCACGCGAGTTGGCTCGATGCTGTGGTACCCGACCGTCCTGTCGTCCTGCGGGCAACGGACTATCACACCGTCTGGGTGAACTCCGAGGCGTTGCGCCGCGTCGGCTACGGCGAGGGAGTCGCGCAACCACACGACGGTGAGATCGTGCTCGGCAGCGACGGAATGCCCACCGGCACCCTGCGCGAGTGGGGTGCCTGGCGCCCCGTCTACAACCTCCTCCCGACACCCCCCGCAGACATGGTGCTCAGCGCCGTCGATTTCGCCATGAGCAGTTTCGCCTCGACGGGCATCACCTGGGTGCAGGACGCCTGGGTCGAGCCCAGCGACGTGGAGACGTGGCTGGCCGCCTCGGATCAGGGCATCCTCCACGCGGACATCGACCTGGCGCTGTGGGCCGATCCCAACTCATGGCGGGACCAACTCAGTCATTTCGCCGCCGCACGCGAACAGGTCGAGCGCGACGGTGGTCAGTCCGTCACGAGCCACACGATCAAGTTCTTCGCCGATGGCGTCATCGAATCCGCGACCAGCGCCATGCTCGAACCCTTCTGCGACTGCCCTCACTGGAAGGGCATGCCCAACTGGGAGCCCGGCGAGATGGCCGAGGCCGTGACCGCCATCGACGCGCTGGGCTTCACCGCGCACATCCACGCCATCGGCGATGCGGGCGTGCGAATGGCCCTGGACTCCATGGAGCACGCGGCGAGAGTGAATCCTCCACGTGACCGCCGGTGGATCATCGTGCACACCCAGCTCGTGGACCCCCCCGACCTGCCGCGCTTCGCCGAGCTCGGCGTGATCGCGAACTTCGAGCCCTACTGGTCCAAGTACGACTCCTGGCAGTCCGAGCTCACCGCACCGCGGCTGGGACCGGAGCGCACGCACCGGCAGTTCCAGACGGCCACGCTGGCAAACATGGGGGCGCGTATCTCCTTCGGCAGCGATTGGCCCGTGACGACCTTCGCGCCACTCGAGGGGATCCAGGTCGCGGTCACGCGCCAGATGGACCCGGATGGTCCACCATGGATGCCTGAGGAGCGCATCAGCGTCGATGACGCTATCGCCGCCTACACCCTCGGGGTGGCCTTCCAGTCGGGGCGGGACGATGCCGGCATCCTCCGCCCTGGGGCGCGCGCCGACCTGGTCTGGATCGATGCCGATCCCCGCTCCGTCGACCCCATGACCATCGGCGCCATACCCGTCCGCGGCACGTGGCGTCGCGGCGTGCGCACCTTCGGCACCTGACGTGGCACTCACCCCGAGCGAGTCCGACCGCCTACTCCTCTTCCTGCAGGGAGAGTTGGCGCGCGCGCGGCGCGCACGCGGATTGCGCCTCAACGTGCCGGAGGCTACGGCGTACATCGCAGACGCGGTCTGCGAGATGGCACGTGATGGAGTCGACCTACCCACCGTGCGCGAGCGCGCACGGCAACTCCTCAGCCGCGACGATGTCTTGGCCGAGGTCCCCGATCTGCTCTCCGACGTACGCGTCGAGGCGCGTTTCGACGATGGCACCCGCCTCGTCGTCGTCACCGATCTATGGGACGCCACACACGGTGACGAGCCGGGTTCCCCCACACCCGATAGCGACCTCGAGATCGAGATCCGCAATGAGGCCGAGACGGCGATTGCGATCAGTTCGCACATCCACCTCGCCGAAGTCAATCCGCGACTGCGCCTTGACCGCGAAGCCGCATTCGGTCGTCGCCTCGCGGTCCCTGCGGGGACCACGGTGTGGATTCCTTCAGGCGAGTCGACCACTCTGCCGACCACGCGCCTGGCAGGTCGACGTGTGGTCGTCGGCAACACCGGCGTCGTCGAGGGGTCGGTCGATGACCCCGCGGTGCGCGACCGAGCACTCGCGGCGTTGCGCAGGTGCGGCTACCTTGACGTCGTCGACGGTGCCGAGGTCAACGAGACTGCGCAGGCGGATAGTGCCGTGGCCCGTCTCATGACCGAGCGTCGGGATGCCAACTCATGAGCAACTACGGCCCACAGCCCGGTGACGTGATCCGCCTCGGTGCGACCGGTCTGCGCCTGGGCATCCCCGAGCGCGTCGCCGACGCAGGCGATGAATTCCACGTCGGCTTCGCCAAGACCGGTCGTGACGGAATCGGTCTGGCGCCGGTCACCACACGGGAGTCCTGCGATCTGGTGATCACCAACGCCATCGTGCTCGACCCGGTCGATGGGGTGCGCGTTGCGTCGATCGGAATCCGCGAGGGCCGCATCAGCGGTATCGGCCGGGCAGGCAACCCCGCCGTATCCGATGACGTCGACATCGTCGTCGGATCCGGCACCGTCGTCGTCGATGCCGATGGGCTCATCGTCACGCCCGGGGGCATCGACACCCACGTGCACGCCATGGCTCCCCGCGTCTTCGAGTCCGAGATCTCCTCTGGCGTCACGACGGTGCTCGCCCAGGAGGCCGGCCCGGTCTGGGGAGTGGGCATCAACTCGCCCTGGTTCCTCGGCATCGCCCGCGAGGCACTCGAGGCCGTGCCGCTCAACGTCGGGATCCTCGGTCGCGCCTCGTCTGCACGCCGCGCAGCACTCGACGAAGCCGCAGACGCACACATCGCCGGCTTCAAGGTGCATGAGGACACCGGCGCGACGCTGATGACGATCGACACGGCCCTGCGGGTGGCCGATGACATCGACGTCCAGGTGGCCCTGCACACCGACGGCCTCAACGAGACGCTCTCCGTGGCCGACACCCTTGCCGTGCTCGACGGACGCGTAGCCCATGCCTTCCACGTCGAGGGAGGAGGCGGCGGCCACGCCCCCGACGTGCTCACCCTTGCCGGCCGGGAGCACGTCATCGCCTCGTCGACTAATCCGACCATTCCCTACGGGATCAATGCGGCGGCAGAGACCCTGGACATGGTGCTCTTCTGCCACGGGCTCGCCGCCGACCGCGAGAGCGACCTTCAGATCGCACGGGCCAGGATCCGCGAGTCCACGATGGCCGCTGAGAATCGCCTGCACGATCTCGGGGTCATCCCGATCACCTCGTCCGACGCGCTCGGCATGGGCCGCGCGGGAGAGACATGGTGGCGGACCTTTGCCATGGCCGATGCACAGGCGATCGAGTCTGGTGACCGTAGTGATGCATCAGGCGACGACAACGATCGCATCCTGCGCTACCTCGCCAAGATCACGGTGAATCCGGCCATCGCGCACGGTCTCGCGCATGAGGTGGGCCGGCTCGCTGTCGGGCACAGGGCCGACATCGTCCTATGGGATCCGCGGTCCTTCGCCGCAAAGCCGCAACTCGTCCTGGTCGCGGGGTATCCCGCGTGGGGTGCGACCGGTGATCCCAACGCGACCATTGATGGTGCGGAGCCGCTGAGGCTGGCTGAGCAATTCGGCGCGCTCGGGCGTGCGCCTCGGGGACTCGGGTCGATCGTCACTAATGCGCGAGCTGCTGCGTTAGCACCACTGGATCGCCCGATGATCGTGACGCGCGGATGCCGCACCGTGCGTAGCAGCCACATGGTGCGCCACGGAGTGCTGGGAGAGGTTGTCGTCTCTGCGGATGGGGAGGCCGTGACCTGGCAGGGGAGCCCGTTGAGGTGCTCCCCTATCGGCACGGCCTCCCTGTCACGCGTCCACTACTGGTGATCCTGCTGGCTCAGGCGTAGCGGGCGAAGATCGCGTCGATCTCGGCGCGCTCGGTCGGGGTCATCGCGCGCTCACGCTCACGGTCCCACAACTGGCGGAAGGTCAGTTCTCCGTCGTTCTGCTTCTTGCGTCCAAACATGGCTCATCCTTTCCTCCGGGCCCAGGGCTGGCGCCCGGCCCGATCGACGGCCATGTGCCGGCCGACGCTCGGGCCTGGACCCGCGGCCCCTCGTGAGGGCCATGTAAACGGTGACATGGAGTGCCCGACCGCTAGGTCGAGGGGGTCTCAGGGCGTGGCACAGATCACGTGTGTCGCGCGAAACAGGACGAGTGGGGAAGCGCGGCGAGTGCCACGCGGCACCAGCGACGGTCTAGCTGTCCTGCCAGTGGGCCGAGCCGCGCTTCCACTCGGGCCAGGTGTAGTTCCAGTACCCCGCGAGGTAGTCGTCGGTGCCGATCTTCTCGCTGCTGCCGGTGTACACAGCCACATCGCCGAACTTCGTATTGCGCCATAGCCACGACATGTCGGAGTAGGTCAGGTTGGTGCACCCGTGAGAGGTATTGGCGTAGCCGATGCTGTAGTTCCAGGTCGCGTCGTGGATGTACTCGCCGTTGTCATTGACCCGGATCGCCCACTTCACGGTGACATCCCAGCCCTCTTCGGGGTCAGGGTTGTAGAGCCGCTTATCGGGGATATGCGCGGTGAGGATCTTGGTGCCGGCCTCGGTGGTCCATCCCGGCTTGCCACCGGAGATCTTGAGCGTGCGCTCCTCGACCCCGTTACGGGTGTACTTCATCGTGTGCTTGTCAAGATTGACTTTGAGGATGACCTGGTCGCCCGTCTTGAACGAGGACTGGATCCGCGGCCCCCACACACCCTTCGCGCCCTCGATGGACGTGAGGTTGGCGTTGAGAGTGATGGTGGCGTTGCCGGGCCAGTAGTCGCGCGGACGGAAGACCGCCCTCTTGGAGTCGACCCAGAACCAGCCAGCCTCACCGAAGTCCTTGTCCGAGGTCACCACGAGGGCTCGCTCCACCTCGGCCTTATTGGTGATCGGGATGCCGAAGTCAACCACCAGGGGCACTCCCGCGCCCATATTGCTGGCCTTCGGCCAGACATCGACGGTGAAGGACTGCTCCGCCCGACCCATCTTGAAGTTCGTCCGGCCGGCTACGACGCCGGAGGAATCCGTGACGGTGACCCACAGGCGACGAGTGGGAGGCAGAGTCTCGGTCACCCACGTGCGCGCCTTCGTGGTCTCGCGCACGGGAAGTGTGAAGGATGCGTCCTTCCTATCGACGATGCTGATCGTCGAGCCCTCGGGGACGTTGCGCAGCTTGAGCACGGAGCCCGGCTTCACGGTGATGACCTTGGACCCGCTGGGCTTGCTCAGCGGCTGGTCATCCACCTCGAAGACGACCGGACGCGGCGGACGAGGTGGCTTGGGGGCGTCAATCCTGAAGTCCACAGGCACGGACGCCGCACCGACACCGTCGGCTGTGACTGCCCGCAGCGCCACCGAGTAGGGCTGCCCCGGCTGGATGTTGGAGATCGTTACGGGGCTCGTCGTCACCGCCGGATCGAAAGCGACCCACACGCCGCCCTGATCCGCCCACTGGTAGTTGGTGATCGCCTTGGCGGTGACCGGCGCGGTGAAGGAGATGGTGGCCGAGTTAGCACCGAGCACGACTGATAGGGCCGTGGGGGCTGGGACAGCGGGATCGACAGGGGGTTCCGACGGGTCGGTGGGCTCGCTGTCAAGGATGACCACGGTGGGCGTGGGGCCTGCCGGTGCCGAGGACTCTGCGAGCGCCGGGGCCTGCACGAGCCCGGCCGCGAGAGCCGCGGCCACGACTGCGATCGCGAGGCGGGCGGGGCGCACGGGACCTCCTGGGGCTATGGCGGCATGTGCCGTCACAGCATTATGGGGGACCCAGCGGGGCTAAGTCGCCCTGAGGGCCGGAGGCCCGCACTCGGCGCGTCGTGACTGTGAGGACCGTCACAGGCGCCGACCGGCCGGGCCCCGGCGTCAGGCCCCCTGGTCCCGCAGCATCCGACGGAGGATCTTGCCCGACGGGGACTTCGGGATGGCGTCGGTGAAGACCACGTCGTGGATCACCTTGTACGTCGCGACATGCCCCCGGGTGAAGTCGGTGATGTCACTCACCGCCAGCTCCTGCCCGGGCTTGAGCACGACGAACGCCCGGGGCAACTCCCCCGACTCGTCATCGGGGATGCCGATGACGGCGGCGTCGGCCACCGCGGGATGAGTGAGGAGCAGGGCCTCGAGCTCAGCGGGGGCCACCTGGAAGCCCTTGACCTTGATGAGCTCCTTGACCCGATCGACGACGGTGAGATGGCCGTCGTCATCGATGAAGCCCACGTCTCCGGTGTGCAGCCAGCCATCCGCATCGATGGTCGATGCGGTGGCCTCTGGGTTGTTGAGGTAGCCCTTCATCACCATGGGCCCGCGCACCCAGAGTTCGCCCTCGCCGCCCACGGGCTGATCCTCGCCGGTGACCGGGTCGACGATGCGGCACTCTGCATTGGGCACCGTGACCCCCGAAGTGCCGGCCTTGAACTGCCCCTGCGGCGTGAGATGCGAGACCGGACTCAACTCCGTCATGCCATAGCCCTGGACCACCTCGCAGTTGATCCGAGCACCCGCTTCAAGGGCGAGCTCGGCACTGAGGGGCGCCGCCCCGGAGAAGACCTGCCGCAGGGACGACAGGTCAAAGTCGTCGATCATCGGATGCTTGGCGAGGGCGAGGATGATGGGCGGCACAGCAAAGAATCGGGACACCCGGCGCTCCTGGATGATCCCCAGCGCCTGCTCGAGATCGAATCGGGGCAGCGTGACGATGGTGATGCCCTGGGCCAGCAGGCCGTTCATGAGGACCTGCATGCCGTAGATGTGGAAGAAGGGGAGCACGGCGAGGGCGACCTCATCTTCCTCCACGGCGAGGCCCGCCTCGATCTGGCACAGGTTGGCCACCAGGTTGCGATGCGTGAGCATGACGCCCTTGGGGAATCCCGTCGTCCCGGAGGAGTAGGGGAGCACGACGACGTGCTCGCGGGTGTCGACCGGCACCTGGGTCATGGGCTCGCCTAGGAGTGCCGTGACCGGCAGCGTGCCTTCCGGTGCCTCTCCGATGACGACGATGTCCCCTACGGCGGTGCCCTCGACAGCCTCCTTCGCGACGTCGACGAACATTCCGATGGTGATGAGCAGCACCGCGCCCGAGTCACGCAGTTGGAAGCGGACTTCCTCCGCGGTGTACGTCGGGTTCAGCGTGCTCACCGCGACGCCCGCAACGGCCGCGCCATGGAAGGCGACGGCGTACTCGGGAATGTTGGGCGCCATGAGGGCGATCGTGTCGCCGGGTCCCAGGCCCCGAGCGGCGAGGCCGCCCGCGAAGCTGGAGATCATCATCGCGAGTTGCCCGTAGGTGTAGGAGCGACCGGTCGGACCGTCGATGAGTGCGGGCCGATCAGGCACGCGGTCCGCCCATCGCAGGACGTGCTCGGTGACGGTGATGTCAGGGATCTCGACATCGGCGAAGGGACTGCGGTGGATGATCATGTCGACTCCCGTCCTAGAGATGGATTCCCCGAGTGAGCGCCCCGTCCACGACGAGGTTGGTGCCGGTCGTGAAGCTGGAGATCGGGCACGCAAGGAAGACGACGGCCGCGGCCATCTCCTCGGGCGTGCCCATGCGCCCCGTCGGGTTGAGTCCGAGCGCGGTGGCAAAGAGATCGGGGTTGCCGTGCTTGATGGACTCCCAGACGCCGCCCTCGAAGTAGGTATTGCCGGGCGAGACGGTGTTGGCGCGGATGCCCTTGTCGGCGAGCTGGTTGGCCAGCCCCTGGGTGTATGCGACGAGCGCGGTCTTGATGGTGCCGTAGGGGCCTGCTGCGAAGTCGACCTCGCGGCCGCTCACGCTGGAAATGGTGACGATGGCGCCATGCGGGCTCTTCTCGAGGTAGGGCATCGCTGCCTTGACGAGGCGCACCGTGCCGAGGAGGTCGACGTTGATCGAGGCCTCCCAGCTCTCCTCCGTGTCGGGGATCGCAAGTGCGCTGACGTTGCTCACCACGATGTCGATCCCGCCCAGCTCTGCCGCCGAGGTCGTCACCCAGTCCTGTATGGCCTTGGCATCCCCCACATCGACGACCGAGCCATGCGCGCGCGCTGCGGATCCGCCGAGGGACTGTGTCGTCTCGGCCACGGCATCGGCAGAGCGTGCGCAGAATGCGACGTTGACTCCCTCGTCGAGGAAGGCGCTGACCACAGCTCGGCCGATGCCGCGTGTGCCTCCGGTGACGAGTGCGTTGAGCCCCTGGCCCTTGAGATCCATCGTGTCTCCTTCGACTGAGTGAGTTGCCCGATCAGGTGAGTTGGCGGGCACGTGCCCGGAGATCTGAGTGGATGCCGTCGTACGCCGAGGCCGCGGGCAGGATCGCCTTGGGAGCCTTGACGACGACGCTGTAGTTGGCATCGACGACGTTGGCGATCGGAGCCAGCGACACCTGCGAGAGCAGTTGATAGGCATCCATGGCATGAAGGCCGTAGAGCTCCTCGAGCCAGCGCACCATTTCGACGTTGCCGATGCGCCAGGAGTCCTCCAGCGGCCGGGCCGAGCCGACCGCCATCCAGTGGGTGTCGCTCTCGAGCCGTGGCCACGCGGGCGCACCCCCCTTGATGAGCTCGACGATGATCGTGGAGTCCATGGCTCCCTCCACCGCGGTGCCGCAGGACTCACCCTCGCCCTGGCGGTAGTGGCCGTCTCCCAGCGAGAAGAGCGCGCCCTCGACATTGACGCCCAGGTAGATGGTGGTGCCAGCACGAACCTCAGGCGAGTCCATGTTGCCGCCGAAGCGCTCGGGGACCAGCGAGGTGCGCACCTCCCCCGCTGCGGGTGCGACGCCGATCGTGCCCAGCATCGGCTCGACAGGCAGATCGATCGCCAGATCGGTGAAGCGCGCGTCGAAGGTGACCAGGTTGCGCGCGCGATCCAGGTGGTAGATCCATGTCGTGTCGGGCAGCGCTTCCTGCAGCATCGCCGTCGCACCCGTGGATGTGAGACCGCCGAAGAAGGGGAT